>JAQGKJ010000837.1 GCA_028290165.1 Bradyrhizobium sp.
TCACCTCGACCACCGGCTGCATCGGGTTGTCGGCTTCCGGCGTCGGAGTGATGCCGTAGAGTGCGGCGCCCGGCCGCACCAGGTCGAACTGGACTGGCGCCCCGAGGAAAACGCCCGACGAATTCGACAGCGACGCGGGTACTCCGGAAAACAGGCTGGCGATCTCGCGGAAGGCCGCGAGTTGCTTGGCATTGAGCGGATGATTGAGCCCCTCGGCGCAGGCGAGATGACTCATGACCAGCGTAATGCCGTGATCGCCGGCATTGATCCGGGGGACGATGCCCTGCGCCTCGGCGGCGGCAAGGCCCAGCCGGTTCATGCCGGTGTCAATGTGGATGGCCGCGCCGCCGCTCCAGCCGGATCCGCGGCAAAATACGTCCCACTCGGCAAGCTCGTTGAGGTCGCCGATCACCGGCCGGGCGTCGATCCTGGCATAGGCCTCGCCGCAGTTCTGGAAGAAGCCGTCGAGCACATAGATGGCAGCGGACGAGGGCAGGGCGGCGCGGGCGGCGCGCGCCTCGTCCAGCGTGGCGACGAAAAATGTTTTGCAGCCGGCCGCGGCGAGCGCGCCGGCGACCGGAGCCACCCCGCAGCCATAGGCGTCGGCCTTGATCACCGCGCCGCATTCGGCAGGCACCGCGGTTTTCTCGAGCTTGCGCCAGTTCGCGACAATGGCGTCGAGGTCGACCGTCAGCACGCCGGTGGCGCCGGCGAGCGCCGCCGCCTGGTTTACTTCAGGCGAGATGAGGGAGGTAGCGGGGATCGCTTTCGGATCGGAGACGATGTTCATGCCGCACTTTTACGCGCCGCGGCCTTGCGGTTCAACCGCATAACCGTCGCACCGCGCCAATCAAGTCCGATGGGGCAAATGGCCGTCATGCGCCAAATCGCTGAACCGCGTAAACTGGCCCTCGAACTGCACTTCCACCGTTCCGGTGGGGCCGTGGCGCTGCTTGCCGATGATGATTTCGGCCTTGCCATGCGCGAGATCCATTTCGAGCTGCCACTTTTCGTGTTCCGGCGTGCCCGGGCGCGGCTCCTTGTTGGCGAGGTAATACTCCTCGCGGTACACGAAGATCACCACGTCGGCGTCCTGCTCGATCGAACCGGATTCACGCAGGTCCGACAGTTGCGGGCGTTTGTCGTCGCGGTTTTCGACCTGACGGGAGAGCTGCGACAATGCGATAACCGGAACGTTCAATTCCTTGGCGAGCGCCTTGAGGCTCGTGGTGATCTCGGTCACCTCCTGGACGCGGTTGTCGGAACGCTTGCCCGATCCCTGCAACAGCTGAATATAGTCGACCACGATCAGATCGAGCCCCTCCTGCCGCTTCAACCTGCGGGCACGCGCGGTCACTTGCGAAATCGAAAGGCCGCCGGTTTCGTCGACATAGAGCGGCAGGGACTGCAACTCGATCGAGTGGTCGCGGATTTTCTCGAAGTCGGCCTCGGTGATGCCGCCGCGGCGGATCATGCTCGACGCGATACTGGTTTGTTCAGCGAGAATACGGGTGGCGAGCTGTTCGGCGGACATCTCGCAGGAGAAGAAGCCGACGATGCCGCCGTTCACCGTCTTCATCGTACCATCGGGCTGAACCTCGGCGCGATGCGCCTTTGCCACGTTGTAGGCGATGTTGGTGGAGAGCGCGGTCTTGCCCATGCCGGGACGTCCGGCGACGATGATCAGGTCGGAGTGTTGCAGGCCGCCCATCTTGGTGTCGAGGTCGCGCAGGCCGGACGCAATGCCCGACAACCTGCCGTCGCGCTGGAACGCCTTGGCCGCCATGTCGACGGCCACGGTGAGGGCCTGGGAAAAGCGCTGGAAGCCGCCGTCATAGCGGCCGGACTCGGCCAGTTCGTAGAGCCGGCGCTCGGCATCCTCGATCTGCGCGCGCGGGGCAAAATCCACCGGTGCGTCATAGGCGACGTTGACCATGTCCTCGCCGATGCCGATCAGATCGCGGCGCAGCGCCAGTTCATAGACGGTACGTCCGTAATCCTGGGCATTGATGATCGTAGTCGCTTCCGCGGCGAGGCGGGCGAGATATTGGCCGACCGTCATGCCACCGATGTCGGTTTCGGCCGGCAGGAAGGTTTTGAGCGTGACCGGGGTCGCGATCTTGCCCATCCGGATCAGGCTGCCGCCGGTCTCGTAGATCGTCTGATGGATCGGCTCGAAGAAGTGCTTCGGTTCCAGGAAGTCGGACACGCGATAGAACGCGTCATTGTTGACCAGTATCGCGCCGAGCAGGGCCTGTTCCGCCTCGATATTGTGCGGAGCGCTTCGATAGGCCGGAGTTCCCGGCTCGGGAGCAAGCTTCAGGACGTTCGAATCAGATGGCGCCATGCTGGGAATATGCTTCGGATTGGGTCGTGATTGGAATCGGTAGATCGGGCGGCGATAAAGCGCCTGTCCCGGGGATGGTGAAAGCGCGAACGCGCCTTATGCCCGATTCACACAAAGCCGACTGGGAAATCCGAATGGTTGCGGCGCATTCCGCTTGACCGTGGCTTCCCGTGGATTCGCGGGCGTCCCGACCCGATCCGGCACGGACTGAACCTTTTTGCCGCAACGGGATACCCATGTCCCGGGCGAGGGGCGTCGCGCCCCTCGGTCTCGGCGCAGGATCAGACCAGAATGAGATAGATCAGGGCGATCAAGGCCGCCGAAACACCCGCCGCGATCAAGGCGTAATCGGTGCCGATGTCGGTCGGGGGCGGGTCGAACGGTCGTTGGCAGGTCTTCTGGGTCATGCGGAAGGTTTAGGACAGGCCGGCCGGTAGTTTTGTGAAGCAGGTCACAAGCTCCCAGTATTCTTTTGGGGGCGTGGCCGCGAGGAACGTATTGCCGGCCTCGGGATTGACGGGAGCAGGGGCTGTTCCCGCAGGGACAGACGATGGGTCAGCGACTTCAGCCGCGGCGATCGGAAGACGGCGAGAGATTATGGCTCTCGCGGCTGGTCGAAGCCATGGAACGGGT
>JAQGKJ010000879.1 GCA_028290165.1 Bradyrhizobium sp.
GCGTAGCGGCGCATCTGTCAGCTCCGAATCAGCTGACCGCCTATGAATCACACGATAATCTGCTTGGGAATCCTCTAATTGAGGACAGGCTCTAGATTTGTGTCGACTGATCTTTGGGATGGCCAGTGTGAATAAGCGAAGAGTGACCCCTCCAGCGCTAGGGAGACCAATAGCTTAGCTCGCCGATCGGCGTCGGGACCCCACGCCGATTAACACCTTGCGAACGACGTCCGCTGGGTGTCGGACCTGGACGGCGACGGCTTACCGGATCCGGCGCGTATTCCACTTCCGTAACCGCGCCCAGATGTTTGAGATCCCTCCGCTAATCCCAGGTAGCTCGGCGACCGGCTGGATGGCTGGAGGAGGGCCGCCCTTATGAGTTCGCGGGCGTTCGGATCGCGCGGTAACTGACCGTGAGATACCGCGCGATAGCGATCTCGAAGAGTTAGCTTCCCAACCGTTGGCGCCCCCGCACCCGCTACGTTCGCCGAGAAGCGTCCAGTCCGCGCCCCGATGGTCGTCAAGCGCGTACAACTCCGGCGTATATCGAGCCCGAAATGCCGTCGGAAATCCATCGTTTTAAGCACCCAACGGCATTTTCCGACTGTCTTCCAGCAACTACGGAAGGCGCAGATTAAGTTGGATGAGACGCAAATTCCGTTGGATTACGCATTGGCTCGTCTTCGACTAGTTCGCATAACGCAAATTATGCGAAAGGACGTCGGCGTGACGTAGTTATTTCTTGCCAAGCTTTACCTTCTTTTTCATTTCTCTCTCTGCAAGAGCGACGAACCGCGTCAGCTCATGGTCGCGGTTTGGGGCTGCGACGCCGAATTCGCCGGCGTACTCAAGGTGAGACAAATCGGCATTGATGCGGATTGAGTTCACGAGACGCTGCAATATCGGCAGAAGAATTTGCTTTGTGTAACGCTCCCCTTCGGAGCGGCGAATGGTCGATTCGTGCCCAATGAGTTCGTCAATCCATGCCTGGTTGGTCGATGGCAGATTTTTGAGATCAGTTTCAACGTTTCCGCGAAACGAATGAAAATCCATGCGAGGGCGGCGGATCTTGGTTTTTTGCTTGTAGTGCGCGAAACGGCCGGCAAAGGCCGCCGACCTGCGCATTCCGGTTCCCTGCGGTATCAGCTCGGGAAACAGAGGCTGATCGGGATCGCGACCAATCACGCGCTGTTCGAGGAACCCGATCCCGAGGACTAAATCGGCAAACGGAACGCGTCTCTCCGAGCCTGAGTCCTTGCCATCAATGATTTCCAGATACCAGATCGGGTCCCCGTTGGTCTCTTCCAACTTGATGTCGCCGACCAAAGCATCGCAGACCTCATTCTCGCGGGTGCCCATGGTCCGGCCAAGGAGCGGCTCCAGAACAGCGCATCGCGGAAAATCTGGTTGCCGGGAATGGCGCGCCGATGAATTGAGGCGCAACCGCGATAAAGGGGAGATTCGAATAGCTCCTTTTCAAGAGCGGGCGTCCAGTTGGCGTTCGTTTCGCGCCTTGCGACCCTTTTTCAGGGGGATATGAAGACCCTCAAAAGGATTCTGGATGTCAGCAGGGATTTTCTTTTGCGTAACAAGATACGACCAATATTCGGATAGATTGTTAAGGTGCTTGTTGACGGTTGCATCCTGCACTTTGTCTTTGGTGCCCAATGTCCGTCCGAGGGCAATCAATTTTTCGGCGGACTTCTTCTTTTGGTCGCCCTGGGCATAGTTGCGGGGCAACAGCATTAGCTTCGACTTGAAGTCGCTTGCAACGGGAGCAGAAACGAACTGCGCCGTGGTGGCGCCGGGAACGAGCCTGTCGAAGATATTTTTCGTGCCTTCAGCGTTCTCCGCGGTATCGGCCTTCCATTTCCCGATTATCCAGCTTGTACTGCTTGAAGCTTGCCCAATACGACGTGAAAATGAACGAGGCCGGTTGCGCCGCGCGCGGTGCCGCCGAAGGCACTTTCGGAACGTCGATAATCGGTTGCCCCAATTCATCGAGCAGGGTCGCATAACTGCGCAAAATGGTGCGTTCGACCAGTCGGCCGGCCACGGTGTTGGGATCGGCGCTCATTCCGATCCGCTGCGCCGCCCCGGCGATAATGGAACGGTGCCGTTCGCTCGGTTCATTCCCCGTCAGCGCACGAGCGATCGCCGCCTTTTCCGGCGGTGCAAAAAGGTTCGATGCATATCTTAAAAGGCCGTCGAGCTGATGGGCCTCGTCGCGACCCATCGTCTCGATTTCGTTGGGTTCGAAAAAGTCGAGGCCTCCGGTTTCCGCTCGCTTGATTTCCTGGCGCCAGACGCAGTCGTCGATCCACCCGCGGACCGCGCTTTCCACCTCGGTTTGCTTCGGGATAATAACTGAGCTGGTCATGGTTTCGATTTTGACGACAAGCATTAGCGCCCGACGACCTGCGATATGGAAATCGCCGGTCTTAAGGCTACGAATAAGCTCACCTGAGAACTACTGGTAGGGTGCAAGACGAGCCGGCCACTTGAAGCGAAAAAACCATGTATGGCCGCGACGACGTAGGTAGGCAGGCAACCGCATTTGAGCCCCCGGTGGACCATCGAGATGGACCATCGGCTGCCGGATCGCGGATCGAGCGATCTAACGCGCTAAACCTACTTGGCTTTTTCGGAGTGTGGCTGGGGAACTAGGATTCGAACCTAGACAAACAGAGTCAGAGTCTGTTGTGCTACCGTTACACCATTCCCCAATTATTTCAAATACTTAGGAGACACTCTTACAGTTCGCGCAACGGATGAAGCAAATCCGGCGAGAGCGTGCGCCCTTCTACCCGCTTGGTCCCGGCCTTGGCAAGCGCGCGGCGATGCTGTTCCTGAAGGGGCGGTGGCGGCCAACCCGCGGCCATCAAGCGGCGCGGATCGCGTGGCCGTCGGGGGCAGTTGGGCATGAGCCTCTATTTCGAAGAGCTGGATTTTCGCCCGACACCGATGGGCGTGCTCAGCTTGCGGCGCCGAAGGCAGCTCACCACCGGCCTCGATATCTACGAGATCAAACTCGGCGGTGAATTTTTGATGTCGAGTGCGTTCACTGCCGCCGAGGTCGAGCTGGCGCGACTCGGATTAGCGGCGTTATCGCGAACGGACCTCGACGTCGTCGTCGGCGGCCTCGGGCTCGGCTACACCGCGTCAGCCGTGCTCGAAAATCCGGGCGTCCGATCCTTGATCGTGGTCGATGCGCTTACTGAGGTGATCGAATGGCACCAGCAGGGTTTGCTTCCGCTAGGCAAACAATTGACCGGTGAAGTGCGCTGCCGTCTCGTCAACGGCGACTTCTTCGCGATGTCGCATTCCGCAGATGGATTCGATCCCCGCACCCGTCGCCGCCGCTTCGATGCGGTGCTGGTCGACATCGATCACTCGCCCCGAAACCTGCTGCATCCGCGCCATGCCGCGTTTTATGAGCCGGAGGGACTGGTCAGGCTTGCGGAGCACCTGCATCCCGGCGGCGTCTTTGCACTTTGGTCTAATGATCCTCCGGACGATGCATTTCAAAGTGCGCTGGTCGGCGTCTTCGCCACTTCGGCTGCGCATGTCGTGACTTTCGACAATGCGTTCGGGGATCACGACGCCTCCAACACCGTCTACGTCGCCGTCAAGGCTTCTCTGCCTATCCAAAAGGCGATTACCGAGGCGGTGCCTTCGGCCGATTGACCGTCTCGAAAGGGACGCGCACGGGCACTGGGGCGCAACTTGCCCCTGCGAACCGGGCATGCAATGCTGAGCGCGCCAATAATAAAAAAACGGAAGCTGCCGGGGTTTGCGCTTTTTGCGTTTCTTCGGCTCAGGGTTTGGCACCACGTGGGAACGTTTCGGAGACAATCAACATGAGATTCAAGCATGTTCTCGGACTGCTTTGGGCCGCCTCGATTTCTGTCGCGCTGGCGGGTACCGCATCCGCGGAGGACAAAATCGTCAAGATCGGCGCGATCTATCCCTTGAGCGGCAACGCCGCCAGCGCCGGCGTTCACGGCAAGGCGGCGATCGAGACCGCGGTCGACATCATCAACAACGCGCATCCCGAACTCGGCAACCTGCCGCTGGCGAAGAATGCCGGGCTTGCTGGCCTTGGCGGCGCCAAGATCGAGGTGATCTTTGCCGACAATCAAGGTAGTCCCGCGGTCGGACAGAACCAGGCGCTGCGCCTGATCACCGAGGAGAAGGTGGTTGCTCTGAACGGCGCCTATCAATCCGGCGTTACGCTGACGGCAAGCGCGATCGCCGAGAAGTACGGCATTCCCTTTCTGAGCGGCGAATCGGTCGCAGCCAATCTGACCGAGCGCGGCTTCAAATGGTTTTTCCGGACCACGCCGGTCGCCTCGGACCTAGCCAGGATCTATCTCGATTTTCTCAAGGACATGAAAGCCGGCGGCGTCAAGACCGACAGCGTTGCGATTGTCCACGAGAACACCGAATACGGCACCTCGGTCGCGAGCGTCATCAGCAGCGTGTTCAAGGACAATGGCCTGAGCGTCGCACTGGATATTCCGTATTCCGCCAACAGCACCGACGTGCAGAGCCAGGTGCTGCAGCTCAAGGAAAAGAAGCCTGACGTGGTGATCATGGTGAGCTACACTTCGGATGCGATCCTGTACGCCAAGACCATGCAGTCGCTTGATTACAAACCGCCCGCGCTGATCGGAGATGATTCAGGTTTTTCCGATCCGTCCTTCATCAAGACGGTGGGCAAGATCTCGCAGGGCGTGTTCAACCGCTCGTCGTGGAGCGTCGGCGCTCCGGGATCTCCCACCTTTCTGATCAATGAGATGTACAAGAAAAAGAGCGGCGGCGACGATCTCGATGACACCTCCGCCCGCCAGATGCAGGGATTCTTCGTTCTCTGCGACGCGATCGATCGTGCCGGCTCGACCGACCCCGCCAAGATTCAGGCGGCGCTGAAAGCCACGGATCTGAAGCCCGATCAACTCATCATGGGTTACAAAGGCGTCAAATTCGACGACAAGGGTCAGAATATTCTCGCATCGGGACTGGTGATTCAGTTGCAGGATGGCGAGAACTACGTTCCGGTATGGCCGAAGGCCAGCGCCAGGGTGCCGCCGGCGTTCCCCTATAAGGGCTGGTAATAGATCGACCAGGGCGGGGCCATCGGTCCCGCCCTCATCGGTTCTGTCGCTTCGCGATCCGCTGATTCAACCCGCAAGACTTAGCCTCAGGCATGTCCATTCTCATTCAGGTGATTGTCGGCGGATTGCTGCTCGGCGCCGTCTATGCGCTGTTCTCGTCCGGCCTCACCTTGATCTGGGGCATGATGAACATCGTCAACTTCGCCCACGGCGACTTCGTCATGCTCGGCATGTATGCGGCGTTCGTGGTCTGGACGCTGCTCGGCGTCGGGCCGTTTGTCGGCGCGCCGATTGCGGCGCTTGTGCTGGCGACAGTCGGCGTCATCGTCTATTTCGGGCTGATCCGCAGCGTCATGAAAGGGCCGATGCTGGCGCAGATCCTCGGCACCTTCGGCCTGGCACTCTTGCTGCGCTATTCCGTGTTCTGGGCGTTCGGCGCCAACTTCCTGACGCTGCCTGAAAATCTTGTCGGCGGCACGTTCGACGTGCTCGGCATCCGGATCCAGGCGTCGCGCCTGCTCGCCGGCCTGGTCGCATTGCTGGTGACGCTCGGCCTGCACCTTCTGCTGACGCGTACTTCACTGGGCTCGAAGATGCTGGCGGTGGCCGAAGATTCCACCGCGGCGCAGCTGATGGGCATCCGCCCCGATAGCATGCAGGCGATTGCCTGGGCGATCGCGGCGGC
>JAQGKJ010000892.1 GCA_028290165.1 Bradyrhizobium sp.
GACTATCGGTCGTGAAGATCACGGCCGGCGTCGCCACCGCTGCTAGCTGCTGATGCGGGCGTCGGCGACGGCCTTCTGAAACAGCTTGTTCATCGCGTCGGAAATGCCCTGGGTCGGGGTGACTTCAAAAAACAGCCCCGGCGAAGCGCAACTCTCCATCTTCCGCGCAATCTCGCTATTCACGGAGGCGGGGGAGTATGGACCGGCGTTGAAGGGCGCGATCCAGCTGTTGTACCAGGCGTTGGTCGGCAGCGCGAGATAGGTCGTGTAGAGCACGGCAATCTTGATATTCTTGGTCTTGATCGTGGCGCAGAGCGTCGGATCGATCGGGGATTGGCAGCGCGAGCTACCCGATTTCGGCTTGAGGCAACCGCTGTTGGATTCGTCGGCGACGCCGTCAGAGACAAAGAACAGGTACTTTTGCGGCGAAGCAGACGTGCCGTTCCCCGAGGCGCTGATCACGTTGTTGATCGCCGGAAAAATCGTGCTGAAACCGGTATCCTGGTCGCCATTGTTGTTCTGGCCATTGACCGTCATCAGATCGATGTTGCCGGCCGCGGACTTGGCGCTGCTCAGGCTTGACGACAGCGCGTACAGGGCGCGCAGGCCTTGGGTATCCGAAGAAGAGCCGAAATCGTAGATCGCCATCCGGAACTGGCTCGCATAGGTCTGCGTCGCCGCGGCGGTGTCCATCAGCTGCTGGGTCGCGGTGCGCAGCACGTCGATCCGCGTCGTCACGCCCAGCGATTTTGCCAGATTGTAATAGTTGTTGGAATCGTTGAGGTCGTGACAGGCGAACGCGCAGCTGTCGGAGGTGTGGCTGACCATCTTGGAGACATCGGCCGGCGTGGCGCCGACGCCCATCGAGGGTGAGTTGTCCAGCAGCAGGTAAAAGTCGATAAACAGCGGCATGTTGGCGGTGGAGGTCGAGGTGCCGGTGAGGGTCACGGAACTCTTGCCCATGACGCCGAGAAACACCGTGGCGATATTGGCCGAGAAGGAAACCGTCGATGTAATGGCGCCGCCGGTCTTGCTCACCACAGGGGTCACGCTGTTGAGCGTAAAGCCGGTCACTCCGGACATATTGCCGCTGAAAATGTTTGTCGCATCGGTCACGCCGACCGGGATCGGTCCATCCACCGTCATCGAGCCCGCGGCCACAAAGGCCGGCGATGTCTTGGAGATCGACGCGACGCTGGCGGCGTCGGCCGCGGCCAGCAATTTGCTGCGCAGTTGCGACGCCCTGCTGTAATCGACCGCGCAGCCGAGCGCCGACAATACCGGCACCAGGGCAATGGCGAAAATCACGGCGATATTGCCGCGTTGATCGTCGCGAAATTGACCAATCAAACGATTGAGCGCGCGCATGGGGTGATGCCTGTGCCGGTTGAATTCGGCAAAAGCTAGCGGAACCGCATTAAGTTTGACTTATCGCCGCTGTAGAATTACGGGCGGAATAAAGTTAATGAACCCTTGTGATTGGTTTTGCGGTCTCGGCCAGAGACGCTCCCCCCCAACATCTGTGGTGCATGGCTCAAATCAAAGTCACCCTCGTGGTCGCCTGCGCGTTGGTTGATGCCGACAAGCGGGTGCTGCTCGCGCAGCGGCCCGAGGGCAAGAGGCTCGCGGGGTTATGGGAATTTCCCGGCGGCAAGATCGAGCCCGGCGAGCGGCCGGAAGCGACCCTGATCCGCGAACTGCACGAGGAAATCGGCATCATTGTGCAGGAAGCCTGCCTCGCGCCGCTGACCTTTGCCAGCCACGCCTATGACGATTTCCATCTCTTGATGCCGCTCTACATCTGCCGGCGCTGGGACGGCGAGGTGATCGCACGCGAGGGGCAGAAACTCGCCTGGGTCCGTGCCAACAAACTGCGCGACTACCCGATGCCGCCGGCGGACATTCCGCTAATCCCGCATTTGATCGATCTGCTGATGTGAGGGGCGGTGGCAATTCTCGTCCTGGCCGGGCTTGTCCCGGGCACGACGAACGATAGACTCAGGTTTTCCCCCTGCCCTTCACCGCCTCCGCCAAACCCGCCTGCGCCGAGCCCGGCTTGAGCGGCTTCTGTTGGCTTTCATGCGGCGCCCAGCCCGACAGCCAGATCACATCGAAGGTGGCGCGGATGCGGCCGTCGGCGTCGGCAAAGCGTTCGCCGTAGAGCTGCGCCATCCGCAGCATGGTGGCGCGCCGGGTCGGGGTCCGCCGCCGGTCGACCAGGATATTGGTCGCGCCCATCCGCCGCAGATCCTGCATTAGTGCGAAGGCGCTGTCGTAACGCACCACGACGCGATCGACGTCGGTGACCGGCAACGCGAAGCCTGCGCGCTGCAGCAGTGCACCGACATCGCGCAGATCGGCAAACGGCGCGACCCGCGGCGAGGCTCCGCTTTCAAGCTCAGCCTCCGCCGCCGCAAAGGATTGCCTGAGTTCGGTCAGCGTATCGCCGCCCATCATCGCCGCCAGCAATAGCCCGTCAGGCCGCAGCGCGCGGCGGACCTGCGCCAGCACGCCGGGGAGATCGTTGACGAACTGAAGGGCGAGCGCGGATACGACGAGGTCAAGTGATTCCGGGGCAAGCGAAAGTGGCTCGGACTCACGGTCCGGCAGGTCGATGTGCGCGAGTTGATTGACGCGCTGGGTCAGCACGTCGCGGACCTGATTGCCGGGGGTGCCGACGTCGCCGGCGTTGTTGAACTCTCGCAGCACCGCGTGCAGTCGTTCCGCCATATCCTCGGCGAACCGATCCAGCAGAAATGTCGCAGGACCGAGCGCCAACGCCCGTGACTGCCGCGCCCGCAACAGGGCGCGGTCGAACAGAACGGGCGCGATATTCGGGTTCGGAGCCATGTGCGGTTGGTACGCCCACCGCTCCATATCTGGCAATCCGGCGCTTCGGAGCGCCGTGCGGCCGGCAAAGGGGCCAACCTAGCGAATCCAAATAGACTCTAAAAAGATACTTTTCAGTACGCCCATTCCCGGCTAGCTTTTGGGCATGGCCACAGAAAAAGCCGAAACCGACCG
>JAQGKJ010000021.1 GCA_028290165.1 Bradyrhizobium sp.
GCGCCATCTCCCCACCGCGGTGCTGCTGCAGGAGGACTCCGATCTGGCGCGCTCGATCCTGAAAGCGCTGGAGAACACCGCCTATTTCCACTTCACCCGCGAAGTGCACGATGTCGCCGAGTTCGACAACCTGCTGCTGTCGGGCAAGGTGCTGTTCGGCGTGGAAATTCCGCGCGGTTTTGAGCGCGCGGTGCGGCGCGGCGATCATCCGGCGCTGTTGGTCGCGGCCGATGCCACCGATCCGGTCGCGGCAGGCTCCGCGATGTCGGCGCTCGGTGTCGTGGTTCGGACCGCGCTGGAGCACGATCTGTTCGCCGGCGATCCGCCGTCGATGCCGTTCGAGATAAGGGCGCACGCGCGTTACAACCCGGCCGGTTCGTCGCGGCTCAACATCGTGCCCGGCCTGGTCGGCACCATCCTGACCATGACCATGCTGATCTTCACCGCGCTTTCGGTGACGCGCGAAATCGAGCGCGGCACCATGGAAAGCCTGTTGTCGATGCCGATCAAGCCGGTCGAAGTGATGTTCGGCAAGATCGTGCCTTACGTGCTGGTCGGCTTCATCCAGGCCACCCTGATCGTCGGCATCGGCGTGCTGTTGTTCGGGGTGCCGGTGCAGGGCAGCCTGATCCTGCTGGCGCTGCTGTCGACGCTGTTCATCACCACAAATCTTTCGATCGGCTACACCTTTTCGACCATCGTGCAGAACCAGCTGCAGGCGATGCAACTGTCGATGATGTTCTTCCTGCCGAGCATTCTGTTGTCCGGTTTCATGTTTCCGTTCGCGGGCATGCCGGTCTGGGCGCAATATCTCGGCGAAGGCCTGCCGCTGACGCATTATGTGAGGATCGTCCGCGCCATTATGCTGAAGGGCGCGACGCTGCAGAATCTGCAGTACGACACGATCGCGCTGTTTGGCCTGATGCTGCTGGCCATGACGATCGCGGTGACACGCTTCCGCCGCACGCTCGATTGATGCAGGATAAGCGCCAGGGGGGCAACACGATGCTCGGGTTCTGGCGCGACAGGAGTAAACGACCGGCCGCGATGTCGGCCGACTTCGAGCATGCGCTGGCGAGGGAAGTGCTGCGGACCGAGCTGATCCGGATCAAGGCGCTGATCGCAACCGCGTTGCTCTTCCTCGCCGTGCTGTGGGTTGTTGATCTCATCGCGCCCGAAGGGCTGGACCACATCTGGCGGGGCCGGTTCCGGCCGGTTTACGTCAGTGTGATCCTGATTCCGTTTATTCTGTTCGAGCTCTGGGTGCACGCCAATATCCGCCGGCATCTGAGGCTTGACCGCGACGTGCCGGTGCTCCGGCGATATGTTGGCGCGCTGATCGAAACCACATTACCGACCATTGCGCTTGCGGTGCACATCGAAAAGATGGGGCCGGTCGAGGCGCTCGGCTTCGTGATGCCGCTGGCCTACTTCATCTTCATCATTCTCTCGACGCTGCGGCTCGACCTCTGGCTCTCGACCTTTACCGGCTTTGTGGCGGCGGCTGAACTGTTTGGCATGGCGATGCTCTATCATCCCGCCGTGACGACCGACCCGCCGCCTGATACCTGGTACCAGGGCGCGCGCAGCCTGATCATCCTGATCTCCGGCGTTTTGGCGGGCGCGGTCGGCGTGCAGTTGCGCCGTCAATTCGCGGCGAGCATTCAGGCGGCGACCGCGCGCGACCGCGTCACCAATCTGTTCGGCCAGCACGTGTCGCCGCAGGTCGTGGAGCGGCTGATGGCCGAAGGCGCCAGCACGGCCAGCGATATCCGCAGGGTAGCCGTCATGTTCGTCGATTTCCGCAGCTTTACCGCGGGCGCGCGGTCGCGTTCGCCGCAACAGGTGGTCGATCGCCTCGACGGTGCGTTCGCGGTGCTGGTCGATATCCTCGACCGCCATGGCGGCATCGTGAACAAGTTCCTGGGCGACGGATTCCTGGCGCTGTTCGGAGCGCCGTTGGCGGCGCCTGAAGCAGCCCATCACGCGGTCGCTGCTGCGCGCGAGATGCTGGCGGCGATGGAAAGTGTCAACAAGGCCTCCAGCTGGCCGCTGCGCATCGGCATCGGCATACATTTCGGCGAAGTGGTCGCAGGCAATATCGGTTCTCCCCGGCGCAAGGAATATACCGTGATCGGCGACACCGTGAACTTTGCGGCACGGCTGGAGGCGCTCAACAAGGAGTTCGATTCGCAACTCCTGGTCTCTGCCGCCGTTCGCGATGCGCTTGGCGACGACGGCCGCGATGCGGTATCCCTCGGCGAGGTCGCAATCAGGGGCTATGACCGGCCTATGATGGTATGGCACCTGGGGTAGCAAGCTGGGAGATGATGGATGCAACGGCGCTATATCACGGTGGACGTTTTTACCGACCGCGCCTTCGGCGGCAATCCGCTTGCCGTGGCGCTCGATGCCGGCGGGCTTTCGACGGCACAGATGCAGGCCATCGCAATCGAGTTCAATTATTCCGAGACCACCTTCGTATTGCCGCCGCGCGATAGCGCCAACGATGCGCAGGTCCGCATTTTTACCGTGACCAGCGAAATCCCGTTCGCGGGCCATCCCAATGTCGGCACCGCGTTCGTGCTGGCGACGCAGGCGAAAACGCCGCCCGAGCGGCTGAGGTTCGAGGAAGGCGCGGGTCTGGTGTCCGTCGAAATCCTTAAAGAGGGCGGCCGGGTCGTCGGCGCCGAACTCACCGCTCCGCAACCCCTCAAGAAGCTGACGCAGTTTGGTGCCGGGCAGACGGCGGCCTGCGCCTCGCTGTCGGCTGCGGATATCCGGACCGACCCGCATCCGCCCCTGATCGTCTCGGTCGGCATGCCGTTCCTGGTGGCGGAGTTGAATTCGCGCGATGCGCTGCGGCGCGCCAGACCCGACGCTGCGGCATTTGCACAGGCCTTGCCATGCGATGGCGCCTTTGCGGTCTACCTCTATACGCGCGACGTGCTGCCGGCCGAGGCAAGCGACCTGCAGGCCCGGATGTTTTTTCCGGGATCGAGCGGGCTTATCGAGGACCCCGCCACCGGCAGCGCTACCGTCGCGGCCGCAGCGCTGCTCGCCGACCTCGCGGGTGAACGCGATGGCGAGTTGAAACTGCGCGTCGGCCAGGGCGTCGACATGGGGCGGCCGAGCCTGTTGTTGACGCGCGTGCGCAAACAAAACGGCGCCGTGATTTCAGCGCATGTCGGCGGTGGCTGCGTGCAGATAATGGAGGGAACGTTTCGGCTGGCCGGGGAGGGGTGAGCCGGGCACTTCACTTCGGGTCGGCCGGATTTGGATCCACAATCGTTTTTGACGAGCCGTCGGGGGCCGCCTGCATGCCCGGGGGCGACTGTCCCTGCGGACTTGCCGCCGGCGTGCCGCCGCTGCCGGTGGTTATCGGGCCAGTCCAGCCCTGCGGCTGCAACTGCCCCTTATTGTCATCAGGCAGCACGGTGCGTCCCGTGCTGTGCTCCGAATCGCCCGGCTTCTTGTCTTCGGTTTTGGTTTGAGCCAGCGCCGCGGATGCGCAGACGATTAAACAGAACGCGACGAGGGCAACGCGCATTGGCATTCTCCCGGAAAGGTCAAATATCCAAAGCGATGGCGTTGCATTGGTTCCGGGGGCGCGGGAAAAAAGGTGGTGCGGAAATTTGAGCTTCGTCATTGCGAGAAGCAAAGCGTTGCGCGACCCGTTGGCTCGCAATGACGGCCTTCACACCTGCGGCGCGACCAGATTTTCGACCCTCACCCCGTCGCGGTCTTCGATGATCTCCGCGATCCATTGCCGGTGGCAGTGCAGATGGTCGCGCTCGTAGCAGAGGATGCACACGGGTCCGGATTTCTTCACCAGCGCCGACAGCTCGTCGAGTTCTTCTTTGGCTTGCGGCGTCTTGAGGTGCTTCGAATAGATCCTGTGCAGCGTGTCGAACTTGCCGCTGCGCGCGGCGTCGCGGCCGTCCTTCGGCGTGCCAAGCCCGCGCATATGCAGATATGAAATGCCGAGTTCGTCGAGGCCTGCCGCGAGCTGGTTCTTCGAAAACCCCGGACGGCGCGAGGAGGCGACGGCGCGCACGTCCACCAATAGCTTCACTCCGGCACGCTCCAATTCGTCGAGCACCGCCTTGGGCGGCGTCTGTTCGTAGCCGATGGTGAAGAGTCTTTTGGCTTTGGGTGCCATGTCTGCGTCCATGCGTCCGGTCGTTCGGAATGTTAAGGCTACGCCGCCCTTCGTGGGAATTCCATGACCGCCGTGGTTATGCCGGAGGCGGCCTGACCCAACATGCGTTGCCGCCACGGGCGGCATGTCGCATAGTCGGCCTGCAAAGCGCGCCGGAAGCTAGAGCCGGTCTTGCCCGGGGGAATAGAATGACTGGATTTTGCCGCTCGCTGGCATGGATGGCCGCTGTGCTCGCGCCTCTCGCGCTCAGTGTCGCATCGGCGCCGGCGCAGATCAAATATCCCGACCATCCCGTGAAGATCATCGTCCCGATCGGTCCCGGCGGCAGCTACGATCTGGTCGGGCGGCATCTCGCCGACGTGCTTTCGAAGCGCACCGGGCAGGCCTTCTTCGTCGAGAACAAGCCCGGCGCCGGCACCGTGGTGGGCACGCAAGCCGCGGCCCAAAGCGAGCCGGATGGCTATACGCTGATGGTCGGCGGCCTCTCCAACATGGCCTTCAATTCGGCGCTGTATTCGAAGCTCGGTTACGATCCGCTGAAAGATTTCGTCCCCGTCGCGCTGGTCTACAGGTTCGGCTATGTCATGGTCGGCCGCAAGGACTTGCCGCAGACCAGGCTTGCGGACATCGTCGCGGCGGCGAAAGCAGGTCCGGGCTCGATCACGGTTGCGACCGCCGGCGTCGGAACCGGCCAGCAGCTGGTGGCGGCGGCCTTCATGAAGGCCGCGGGCGTAAAACTTCTGGAAGTACCCTACAAGGGCTCGCCCCCGGCCTTCACTGACCTATTGGCGGGCCGGATCGATCTGTTCTTCGATTCGATGGCGGCGAGCCTGCCCTACGTGCAGTCGGGGCAGGCCAGGGGCATCGCCGTGCTGTCGTCTAAGCGCAATCCGCTGGCGCCCGACGTGCCGACGATGTCGGAGGCCGGCGTGCCGGGCCTCGACGTCGATTCCTGGCTCGGAATCTTCGTACCCGCCAAGACTCCGCCGGAGATCGTCGCAAGGTTGCGCACCGAACTCCGCGCCTCGTTGCCCGACCTCAAGGAACGCTTCGAGAAGAGCGGCGGCGAAGTCTGGGATATGCCCGATGACAGGCTCGAGGCTTTCATCGCGGCCGAACACGAGAACTGGACGAAACTGATCCGCGAGGCCGGCATCAAGCTGAATTGAAGGGGGCGATTATTTCACCCGCTCGATCAATTCCATTGCGCCGGCGGGAGCGCGCACCTTGCCTTCGTGAATCACATAGGCGAACACGTCGCGCGGGGCTTTTTTCGCGTTTGCCGGATCGACGCGCGGCAGATCGTCCGGCTCGCCGCCGCCGGCCCACAATTGTAGCCGTTTCGCCCAGGCGTCGAGCTGTTTTGGCGGATAGCAGGTCTTGATCTCGTCATTGCCCTTCTGCAGCCGCGCATAGACGAAATCGCCGGTCACGTCCGAGATCGCCGGGTAAGTGCCGTGCTCGGCGAACACGACCGGCGTTTCGAACTTGCGCAGCAGTGCGATGAAATCGGGCACGCAGAAGCTCGGGTGCCGGACCTCGACCACATGGCGGAGCGCGCGCCCCTCAAGCTTGCGCGGCAGCAACTCCAGAAACTTGCCGAAGTCGGCTTCGTCGAATTTCTTGGTCGGCGCGAATTGCCAGAGCACCGGCCCCAGCCGGTCGCCGAGCTCCAGCACGCCGGTATTATAGAAATACTTGATGGAATCGCCGGCCTCCGCCAGCACCCGGCGGTTGGTGGCAAAGCGCGGGCCCTTCACCGAGAAGACAAAACCGTCCGGCACCTCGCGCGCCCATTTGCGAAAACTCTCCGGCTTCTGCGAGCCGTAATAAGTGCCGTTGATCTCGATCGAGGTAAGTTTTGAAGCCGCGTATTCCAGCTCCTTCGCCTGCGTCAGTTTTTCCGGATAAAACACCCCGCGCCACGGCGCAAAGGTCCAGCCGCCGACGCCGATATAGATATGGCCTGAAGTTTTCGAGGCGGCCTTTGAATCGGCCTTTGAGATCGTCTTCGGGGTCTTGCTCACTTGCGTACTCTCGTCGCGAACGGAACTTGGTCGGCCCAAGCCTAGTCAAATCAATCGTGATTGGCCAGTTCACTCGAAACCGTGCGCCCGCGCTTAACCAGGCCGGGCCTTCACGCTAGGATCGGGCAAAAAAAGGAGAACAGGATGCGGGCGATGTTTCTGGCGGTTATCGCGATGTTGCCTTCTGTTGCCATCGCCGGCGAGATCGAAGAAGCGCATCGGGACGCGGTGGCGGGACGCGACTCCTACTGGAATTGCCTCGCTCAGGAATATCAGCGCGACAGCAACAGGGGCATGTCGGGGCAGGATTTCACCTCGCTCATCGCCAGCGCCTGTCCTTCCGAGCGGCAGAATTTTCGGGTGAGGCTGGTGGATTACCTGTCGTTGCAATTCCCGGGCGACGATGCGGGAGCGCATATCACCACCGCCAACAACGCCATCGCATCGGCCCAGAACGACGTCGTGACCGCATTCGTCAGGCACAAGGCGGCGGCGAAATAGCGATCGAGTCAGGATAGGAAATGCCGCGCCTACCCCGGATCGCGCAGAGGCCCAACATCCCTGAGACTGTGGCGATGAAGGCCGGGGACATTGGCGAGGTTCAATTTTGTCTTCGCATCTCGGCACAGTCTGATTAAGGTCGGCTGAACCGGATACCGCTTACGCAAATTTTGCGATTATCCGTGGTATGAGTTCTTGGGAGGCGACCGGGGAATATCGAGATGGACTCGGAAAAAGTAGCAGGCATTTTGGCTGCAATTGTTGCGTCGATCGTACTGGTGATCGCGTTCGCGTATGGACCGATCGGACAAATCGGCAAACCCCAAACACAGGTGCAAAAGACGGAAGCGCCGAAGGCGCCGGCTGCGCCGCCGGTGAGGGGGCCGGTGATCCGAGAGGTGCCGCAATAAGCCGCTTTGTGTGGGGGCAAGAAAGCGCGCCCTTGCGGAACACCCCGATCATCCCTATTTTGCACTCAACGGCGACGTTGATGCTTGATAGCTCCGGCGCTGGGACGACCACTGAATAGCTCGGCTGCGCCGGATGTGGGCACCGGGTTTGCGCACCAGAATACGCGCAAACCAATGGTGTTTTCGGAACTGCGCCTTGGCTTCCCCTGAGCCTGCAGCTATACGCTGGCGGCATGAATGAAGCCATCAGACCGGGGCCCGAAAACCCGCCGCAGGCCATTGCGACGCCTCAGCTTTCGGTCATCGTCCCCACCTTCAACGAGCGCGACAACGTCACGCCGCTGTTCCGGCGGCTGGAGGCGACGCTGGCTGGCGTCGCCTGGGAGGTCATCTTCGTCGATGACAATTCCCCGGACGGTACCTGGGATGTGGTGCGGCAATTAGCTCGGCAGGATTCCCGCATCCGCTGTATCCGGCGGATCGGGCGGCGTGGCCTGTCGGGGGCCTGCATCGAGGGCATCCTGGCTTCGAGCGCGCCTTGCGCGGCGGTGATCGACGCCGACCTGCAGCACGACGAGTCGCAACTGCCAAAAATGCTGGCGCTGCTGCAAGCCGGTGAAGCCGATCTCGTGGTCGGCAGCCGCTATATCGCAGGCGGCAGCGCCGACAGCTTCAACAAGCAGCGCGCCGGAGCCAGCGCGCTCGCCACCGAAGTCGCAAAGCGGGTGCTGCGGGTCAAGATCGCCGATCCCATGAGCGGCTTCTTCATGATCCGCCGGGATCGCTTCGAACAGCTGGCGCCGCAGCTTTCGACGCAGGGCTTCAAGATCCTGCTCGATATCGTTGCCACCGCCCGCGGCAATCTGCGGGTGAAAGAAATTCCCTTCACCTTCGGCTCGCGCTTGCACGGCGAGAGCAAGCTCGACTCGATGGTGGCACTGGATTTCCTGGGGCTGGTGCTCGCCAAACTAACCCACGACGTGGTGTCGCTGCGTTTTTTGTTGTTTGCGATGGTCGGATCGCTCGGCCTGGTCGTGCATCTGGCCGCGTTGTTCATCGCGCTCAATGAGCTTGATTTGCTCTTTCCGCAAGCGCAGGCCTGCGGCGCGATTGTCGCGATGACCAGCAATTTCATCCTCAACAATTTCCTCACCTACCGCGACCAGCGGCTGAAGGGTTTTGCGATCCTGCGCGGTCTGTTGTTGTTTTATCTCGTCTGCAGCGTCGGGCTGTTTGCCAATGTCGGCGTCGCGTTCTCGGTTTACGATAAGCAGCCGATCTGGTGGCTGGCGGGAGCCGCCGGCGCGCTGATGGGCGTGGTATGGAATTACGCGATGTCCGGGCTGTTCGTCTGGCGCAAGCGATGAACCTTCCATGACACCGAACGATTTGCGGCTCGTCCGCAACACGGCGGTCACGATCCTGGCGCTGGTGGCGTTGCGGCTCGTCGCCGCCGCCTGGACGCCGCTGACCTTCGACGAAGCCTATTACTGGATGTGGTCGAAGCATCTGGCCGGCGGCTACTACGATCACCCGCCTGGCGTGGCAGCGGTGATCCGCCTCGGCACGATGCTGGCCGGCGATACCGAGCTCGGCGTGCGGCTGGTCTCGATCCTGCTGGCGCTGCCGATGAGCTGGGCGGTGTATCGCACCGCCATGATCCTGTTCGGCGGCCGGCGGGTGGCGGCGACCGCGACCATCCTGCTCAACGTCAGCTTGATGGCGGCGGTCGGCACCCTGATCGTCACGCCGGACGCCCCGCTACTGGTGGCCTCCAGTTTTGTGCTGTTTTTTCTTGCAAAGGTGCTGGAGACCGGGCGTGGCGCCTGGTGGCTGGCCGTGGGCGCCGCGGTCGGCGCGGCGTTACTGTCGAAATACACCGCATTGTTTTTCGGCCCGGCGATCCTGATCTGGCTGGTGGTGGTCCCAAAACTGCGGCACTGGTTGATCTCACCGTGGCTCTATCTCGGCGGGCTCGTTTCGCTCCTGATATTTTCGCCGGTCATCCTCTGGAATGCCGATCACCACTGGGTCTCCTTCATCAAGCAGATCGGCCGCGCCAGGATCGAGGATTTCAAGCCGTCGTTCATCGGCGAACTGATCCCGACCCAGATCGCCTTCGCAACGCCCCTGGTGTTCATCCTGGGCGCGATGGGGCTCTACGCGCTGCTCAAGCGCAATGCCGGCGCGTCCGCCGCGCGCATGCTGATCAATGCGACGTTCTGGACCATCGTGGCCTATTTCATCTGGCATTCGCTGCACGCGCGCGTCGAGGCCAACTGGTTTGGGCCGGTGTATCCGGCATTCGCGATCGCGGCCGCGGTCGCCGCCAACCTCACACGATGGGACGTGCGCCAGCAGCGTCTCGTCGATTTTTGCCTGCGCTGGGCCTCGCCGGTCGGCATCCTGATGTTTGCGCTGCTTATCGTGCAGGCCAATACCGGCGCGCTCACCGGCTATCGCCGCGACGCCACCGTGCGCAGCGTCGGCGTCGGCTGGCGCGAGTTGGCTAGCGAGATCGAAGCGGTCCGCGCGCGTGTCGGTGCGACCTGCGTGCTGGCGCCAGATTACGGCACCACCGGCTGGCTCGCCTTCTATCTGCCGAAAGGTACCTGCGTCGTGCAGCCAACGCAGCGCATCCGCTACGTCAATATGCCCGAGCCGGATCCCGCGCTGCTTGCGGGCAAGCTGCTCTATGTCGACGAAGCGCGGCCCGGCGGGCGGCCGTATCTGAATGAAGCTTTCGCGAGCGTCGAGCATGTCGCCGAGCTCAAACGCAAGCGCGGCCCGCTGACTATTGAAACCTACGTCATCGATCTCTTGGAGGGTCCGAAGCGCAGCGTGCTCGACCGTTCCCCGCCGCCGGAACTGGAGTAGGGGGCGTTCGCGTGCGCTGCTGGCGCGCCGTTCCCCCTACCTTCATACCCCGTGAAAGCGGGGTATCCAGTACTCCGCGGCTTCTCGATTCTATCCCTGTTCTCTGGAATAATACTGGAGCGCCCGGTCAAGCCGGGCGATGACACTGAACATGACGACGACGGTGTCGAAAAAATAATCCGCCACCCTGTCGGATCGGCGCCCGTCGGAACGTCTTGCAAGCTCGGAACGTCAATCCATCAAGCCCGAGGTCCCACATGAGCAGTTCCACCCAGAAATCCCAGAGCAGTTCCACCCTAAAACCCGCCGCCGAGCTGGCGCGCGCGAGTGTTGTTCGTTTTCCCAATGAGAGCGCCGAATATCGCCGCGCCCGGGAGGCGCTGCTGGCGGAAGAGATCGAGCTGCGCCGCCACATAGAGCGCGTCGCGGAACAGCGCCGCAGGCTGCCGCCTGGCGGCGAGGTCAAAAAGAATTATGCCTTCGAGGGCGAGAAGGGGCCTGCGTCCTTCGCTGACCTGTTCGGCGACAAGAACACGCTCGTGGTCTACAATTACATGTTCGGTCCGCAGCGCGAGCGGCCGTGCCCGATGTGCACGTCGCTTCTGAGCGCGTGGGACGGTGAGGTGCCGGATATTCAACAGCGCGTCGCGCTCGCGGTCGTGGCGCGGTCGCCGATCGAGCGGCTCAAGGCGTTCAAGCGCGAGCGCGGCTGGCATCATCTGCCGCTGTATCAGGACCTCTCGGGCGAGTTCAGCCGCGACTATCATGCGCTGACCAAAGACGGCGGCGATGACGCGGCCTTCAACGCGTTCACGCGGAGCGACGGTACAATCAGGCATTTCTGGGGCGGCGTGATGAACGGTGCCTCGGCCGATCCCGGACAGGATCCGCGCGGCGCACCCGATCTGATGCCGATCTGGACCATCCTCGACGTGACGCCGGAAGGGCGCGGCACTGACTGGTATCCGAAGCTGCGTTACGCCTGATAATGCTGGGTTGGGTCGCGCCGTTAACTACGTCTGTCCGTGAGTCCAAGGGGGACCTGTTGCGGCTGCCCCACATCCGCCCGCACTTAATCCGCATTTAACTAAAAGTCGCCTTAATGACGCTCCGCGCCTCTGCGAGACGCTTTGCCGCAACCATTCGTGCGGCGGCGTCGAGAGGAACAAAGTGGAACTTGTGGGCGCAAGGTGAATGAGTACGAGTGCGTGTGTTGATTTCCCGTCGTCTCATCGACGACGTTCATCCGGCAAAACCATCTCGCGCAGTTTTCTTGGCAGCGGAGCGGTCGCTTGTCTGGTGCTGGGCTGCGGCTGGACGGTATACGCCAATATTTTCGCAGCCAGTGTTTACCCGACTATCGGCAGCACCAATTTCGATGCGCCTGTCATCAGGCGGCCGTCGGCTGTCGCCGTCAGGAGCGCGGCGCCGGCGGTCACGAATATCGTTGCGGCGTTATCCGATCCGCCGCTGCTGATTTCCGCGCCCGAAACCATCCCGCCCGGTCCATCGCTTTCGTTCGCGGACCGGTTTGCTGCGGCGTCGCCGCAAGGCGTCGAACCGAGGCCGCAGGCCGAACCCCCCAAACTGGCTGAAGCGGCCAGGCTGCAAGTAGAAGCGCCAAAGCTCGCCGAAGCCCGAAAGCCAAAGGAAGTTTCGCCACCGCCGGCGCGCGTTCAGCTTGCTGCCATCGCGCCAGCATCGCCGCCGCCTCCCGCCGAGCCTCCGCCTGCGAAAGCGCCAGCCAATTCCATCCGCGACATGGCGCAACGCGCCAAGGCCGCGGTGATGTCGATCGCCGGCGCCGACAAGCCATCGGTCTTTGAAAAGCTGTGGGGCAAGCCGCAACCGAAGGCGTCGCTATTGTCCTTCGCCTCCGCCGACGCCAGCGTCACCGGCAGCCTTGGATCAAGCCAGAACCCCGCGCTCGGCGGCACGCAGCCGCTCTACGATCGCTCGACCGCGGTCTACGATATTTCCGCTCACATGGTTTACCTGCCCGACGGCACCAAGCTCGAAGCGCATTCCGGACTTGGCAACAAGCTTGACGATCCGAACTCCGCGAACATCAGAATGCGCGGCGTGACGCCGCCGCATATTTACGAGCTAAAGCCGCGCGAGGCGCTGTTCCACGGCGTGCCGGCGTTGCGGCTGACCCCGGTCGGCGGCGAGGAGGCGATCTACGGCCGCAGCGGCCTGCTCGCGCACACCTACATGCTCGGCCCCAACGGCGATTCCAACGGCTGCGTTTCGTTTCGGGATTACAACGCCTTCCTGAATGCCTATCGCAACCAGGGCATCAAGCGGCTGGCCGTGGTGGCACGGGTGGAGTGAGGCGCGCGTGGCGTTCGCCTGGCGGGCGCGCCCCGGAATGACAGCCGAATTGTTGGTCCCGGATTGCGCTTCGCGCCATCTCCGCTATCTTGGCCGGAATGGTCAGGGCCGGATCATTCATGACGTCAGTTCAAGAAGCAAGCCGACCTTCGCGATGGATCAGGACATCGCTGATCGTCATCGCCGTAATCCTGCTGTCGATCATATTTTCCCCGATTCTGTTTCGTACCTTCCTGTTTCAGCCCTTCAATATCCCGGCCGCTTCGATGGTCCCCACATTGCTGGTGGGTGATTATTTGTTTGTCTCGAAATATGCCTATGGCTACACCCATTATTCGTTGCCATTCTCGCCGCGGCTGTTTTCAGGACGCATCTTCGGCTCGGCGCCGTTGCGCGGTGACGTCGTTGTATTCCGGTCACCGAAGAATGACTCATTCGATTACATCAAGCGCGTCGTTGGATTGCCCGGCGACCGCATTCAGATGACGCAAGGGCTTCTCTACATGAACGGCACGCCGGTGGCGCGAGAGCGGTTGACGGATTTTATGGGCGACGGGGATTCGTGCGGGGCGAATGGTGCCGGCACAAAGCGCTGGCGCGAAACCCTGCCGAACGGCGTCAGTTATGAGACACTGGACTGTGTCGACAACGGATTTTACGACAACACCAATGTTTACACGGTGCCGGACGGCCATTTCTTCATGATGGGGGATAATCGCGACAATTCGACCGACAGCCGGGTGCTGTCGTCGATGGGCTATGTGCCGCTGGAAAATATCGTCGGCCGTGCCGGGCTGATCTTTTTCTCCCGCTCGCCTGGTTCAACCAGCACCGCGTCAGCCGTTCGTTCAGAGCGATTAGGCACGGTCGTTCATTGAGCGGCCGTTCGCTTCTCTGCCGTAATTCACCCCAGAAGGTGCGCTGACTGGGTCAATCCTCGTGCTTGCTCCCGGAGACCGAACGGCGTTATCACCTCAAATATGTCGCAGCCCGATTTTCAGCCAACGTTGACCGGTCCGACCGTCATCATACGGCCGGTGGCCGCGGCTGATTGGCTGGAGTTGTTCGATGCCGGCTCCGATCCAGAAATCTGGAAGGTGCATCCGCGCTCCAATCGCTACACCGAGCCCGCATTCAGAGAGTATTTCGACAGCGCGGTCGCTTCGAAAATGGCTTTTGTGTTCGTCGACCGCGCGACCAGCCGGCTGATCGGCTCGAGCCGCTACCACGGCTATGACGCTGAGCGGAGCGAAGTCGAGATCGGCTGGACTTTCATTGTCCGCAGTCATTGGGGCGGGGCGACCAATCGCGAAGTCAAGCGGCTGATGCTCGATCATGCCTTCACCTTCGTCGACACCGTCATCTTCTGGGTGGGCGAGAAAAACAGGCGCTCGCAGGGCGCGATGATCAAGATCGGGGGCGTGCGGCGCGATGGTCTCTTTACCCGAGAACTGTCCGGCGCAACGCCGCACTTCATCTTCGAAATCGGCAAACGTCAGTATCAGAAGGGCGGCCGGGCGCTGGTTGCCTGAGGTTCGCGTCGCACGGTTGTCATTGGGGATACGCATTCGCGCGAGGCGTTGGCCAGCGAAGTGATACTGTAGCACGAACCGCGAAGACCTTAACGCGAGTGGCTTGTCATGCGCACTCTAGCGCATAATATTGTTCGTCATTCCGGGGCGCGCCACTTGGCGCGAGCCCGGAATCCATAACCCCCGATGCCCGCGATGGCATACTACGTCTATCTACTTGCGAGCAAGAAGCACGGCACGCTTTATCTCGGCGTGACAAACGACATCGTACGGCGTGGATACGAGCATCGGACCAAGGTCGTTCAAGGTTTCACGAAACGATACGGCGTCGACAAACTTGTCTGGTTCGAAATCTATGATGACATCACAACCGCCATCGCCCGCGAAAAAGAGCTTAAGAAATGGCGACGTGACTGGAAGATACGTTTGATCGAAGAGCAGAATCCGGGCTGGGTTGATCTCTATCCCGGTATTTCCAACTGACATTTGGGGTTATGGATTCCGGGCCCGCGCCAAGTGGCGCGTCCCGGAATGACGAGCGGGAGAGAGGTTCGGGCAAACAAAAACCCCGGCATCGCTGCCGGGGTTTTGCATTCTTGTGTAGCCGCCTGAGCGAATGGATCAGAAATCCATGCCGCCCATGCCGCCGCCCGGGGGCATGCCGGCGCCGGCGCCGGCGTTCTTCTTCGGCAGTTCGGCCACCATGGCTTCGGTGGTGATCAGGAGCGCGGCAACGGAAGCCGCGTTCTGGATCGCCGCACGCACGACCTTGGTCGGGTCGATGATGCCCTTCTTGACGAGATCGCCGTATTCGCCGGTCTGCGAGTCGAAGCCGTAATTGTACGACTTGTTCTCGAGGATCTTGCCGA
>JAQGKJ010000063.1 GCA_028290165.1 Bradyrhizobium sp.
CGACGCGGTGACGAGAATCCGGCCGGTTGAATCGATCCGGAAGGTGCGGAGATAATTCGCGTGTCCGTCGGCGTTTTGGATCAAGGTCGGCTCGCCGGTGGTCTGGTCGATGGCAAAGAACGCAACCGAGATCTCGCCGCCCGCGAACACTTGCCTTCACTCGAACTGGACCAACCAGAAGGCACGGTTGGTGAGATAGACAAAGCGGCCGTCGGGATGGACGTGGATCGGGCCCGCGGCCTGCCGCATCTTCGATGAGGGATCGCTGAGCGTTTCCTTGATGAACAGCGGCTCGCGCGAGATGCCGGTCGCGGAATCGCGCTTGTAGACGTGGAGCTTGTTTTGGCTCTCGACCGAAACGTAGACCCACGGCTGCGTCGGGTGGAAGTCGAGATGCCGCGGCCCGAACTGCATGCCGTCACCGGGCTGGATCGCCGCGAGGTTTGTCAGAACACCGTTCTTGAAGCTGAAGGTCTTGATCGAGCCCGGGTTCACCGGGTTGTCGGTCGGCGCGTTGTTGCCGCGCGTAACCATGATGACCTGCTGGTTGTCGGGCATGGCACGGATCTGGTGCGCGAATTTGCCGGTGTCGAGCGGGTTCGGCTGGTCGACGCGCTCGCCCAGCGAGCCATCTTTGTTGATGCGATGCACGGTCAGGCCGCTCGGATCGTTGTAGGCGATCAGAAGATATTCCCCTGACATGTCGACGCTGGTGTGAATCGGACGCGAGGACAGCGTCAGCGGCGCGCCATGCGGCGTCAGCGCGCCGGTCGCGGGGTCGATCTTGAACGCGCTTGCAAAGTGCTTGTCGCCGGCGACGCCCGCCGAGCCCGGGCCGCCGTTGCTCGAGACGACGTACAGATACTGTTTCGACGGATGCGGCCAGGCATATTGGATGTTGGCCGGTGTCGACACGGTATCGCGCTTGACGAGCGCGGCTTCGTCGACGTCAACGCCGTACAGCGTCAGTTCCGGCCCGACGCCAGCATAGAAGGCATTTTTGGCCTTGGCGCTCTGGGCGAGCGACGCGCCGGGCGCGGCGATGCCGCCGACAAGAAGCGTGGTGAATGTGCGACGGTCAATCATGGTTTCCTCCATTGCAGACTTTTTGATTATTGACTTGCTTGTTCAGTCGACCACCCGGTACATCCGCGGCCGCGCGCGGACGGGATTAAGCAGCGACCAATCGCCCTGCTCGACGATGTGCCCCTGCGGAAACGGTGGCCGCGGCTCCTGGCCGAGGGATCGCATCACCCGGTCGTCCCGATAATAGCAAAGCAGGACCACGCGGACCAAGGCTGAGAGCGGCGCTCCGCCGGTCTCGCGCAAATTGGCCGCCACTTCGGTACGGCGCTCCGGTGCGAGGTCGGCGAAGGCGCCGCCCGAAAGTGCTGCGAGATGCGCCAGTGCGCGGCAGATATCGTCGTGGTCGCGCTCGAGGCTCCGAAGTATGTCTTTGAAAATCCGTTCGTCGTCGGCCCCCGGCACGCCATAGGCCGCGCTCGGCGGGACGATCGCGCCGGCCAGTGCGCGGAGGTCGCGGGCTTGTTCAGCGGAAAGGCTGTCGTTCTGCATGTCGGTCGTTCTCAGTCGAATAAATTGGCGAGGCGCTGCTTGATGCTGTCGGCAATGTAGAGCGCCAGCGCCTGGATGGTCGAGGTCGGATTGACGCCGCCGGAGGTCACCCAGATGCTGCCGTCGACGATGAACAGGTTTTTGACGTCATGGCAGCGGCCCCATTCGTTGACTACCGAGCGCTCGGGGTCGGTGCCCATGCGCGCGGTGCCGAGCAGGTGCCACCCGCCGTTCAGGATCGGGCTCTCGACGCAGATATTGCTGGCGCCGGCGGCGGTCAGGATTTCCCTGGCCCGCGCGATGCCGTGTTGCATCATCTTATGGCTGTTGGCGCTGATCGTGTAATCGATCTTCGGCGCCGGGATGCCTCTGGAATCCTTGAGCACCGGATCGAGCGTCACCCGATTGTGTTCCTCGGGGAGGTCCTCGCAGATCGCCGAAAGACCAATGCGGCGATTTACAAGTTTCCGGTAAGCATCGTGATGCTCTTCGCCCCAGGGCAGCCGGCCTGCCGCAGAACTGACGATCGCCTCAAAAATCGAGCCGACACCGCGGCCAAATTGAAAGGTGTAGCCGCGCACGAAATCGCGCTTGGGGTCGGTCTCATAAAATTCCTGGCTCCACAGACATAGCGGCGGCCCATGATTGCCATCAAGCGGTTCATCGACATACCCGTAGTTCAGCGCATAGGGATGAAACATCAGGTTCTTGCCGACGAGCCCGCTAGAATTGGCGATGCCATCAGGGAATTTCGCCGATACCGAATTGAGCATCAGGCGCGGCGTGCCGACGCCATTGCAGGCGAGGATGACGACTTCGGCCGGTTGAAAGTGCTCTTTGCCCTCGGCGTCATAATAGATAACCCCGGACGCCATGCCGTGCTCGTCGACCGTGATTTCGCGAACCCGGCAAAGCGTGCGCAGCTCGACGCCCGCGCGGATCGCAAGCGGCCAATAGGTGATGTCGGTGGACGCCTTGGCGCCCTGCGCGCAACCCGGTGTGCAGTGGCCGAGATTGATGCAGCGTGCCCGCCCCTCGTAATCGGTGGTGGCGATGGTCGAGTCCGACGGCCACCAGTGCCAGCCCAATTGGTTCATCGCCCTGCCGAACCGCGTGCCAGATTTTCCGAGCGGCAGAGGCGGCATCGGCGGCTGTTTTGGCGGATAGGCGGGATCGCCGGCCAGACCCGAGACGCCCATCATGCGATCGTTCTCGGCGAAGAACGGCTCCAGCGTCGCATAGTCGATCGGCCAGTCGTCGGCAACGCCATCGAGCGTGCGCACCCGGAAGTCGGAGGGGTGCAGGCGCGGAAAATGCGCGGTGTACATGATGGTGCTGCCGCCGACGCCGTTGAAGTTGACGACCTTGATCGGCGAATTGGAATCGTTGATCGGGTAGTCGGTCGGCCGCGCGCGGCGGTTGGGATTGATGGCGAAATCGCTGAACAGGCGCGCCTCCCAGTCCCGCCCGTTGCTCGGATAATCCGTCGGCTTCACCCAGTCGCCCTGCTCAAGGCAGAGAATGCGCATCCTGGTGTCGGCAAGACTCCACGCCACCGCGGCACCCGATGCTCCGGACCCGATGATGAGGACATCGACCTTATCGTGCATCGAGTTCTTCCTCCCGCGGCGGCCGTGGATAACCGGTTACCGTTTGCCACGTGAACATCCCGTCGGGACAGCCGGATTGCAAGCTATTTGGGTTGATATCCCGGGGGTTCTTGTAGCGGTCATTCGATTGTCAAAGGCGTCAAATACGCTCGAGGGGTACTGTAATCCTTTCACCTAACGCTTTGTTTCGTCCGCCTTAACCCACTTTGAGGGCAAGGACGTACATTGGCGGGAGCACACATCATGAAACGCAGCATTGCCATCGTGCTTTCGGTTTGCGCGCTGGTAACAGTCGCGTATTTCACCGCGAGCAAATGGGCGATCCATCACAAGACGCTCACATTCTACGACCGGTTGCGAAGCGACCGCCCGGTCGCCGTCGATATCGCCGTTCGCCGCGACAGGGGGCTGAAGGCGATGGCCGACATGATCGAACTGCCAGTGGCGGTCCTCAATCATGGCAATACCGTCAAATTCACCGAGTACTCCTTTCTCGCCAACGTTTTTTCCGCCCGCGGCTACATGGTCGTGAGCATCCAGCACGACCTCGAAACCGACGATCCGATGGTGACGAAGGTCGGCGAGGAATATGTCGGCCGCCGGCTGCAGTATAATCGCGGCATTGCCAACATCATGTTCGCGCTCGACGAGTCGAAAAAGGTCCAGCCGAACGCGGATTACCGCCATCTGGTCATGGTGGGACATTCCAATGGCGGGGATATCACGATGTACTTTGCCGAGAGATATTCCCACCTCATCAAGAAAGTTGTGACGCTCGACAACCTGCGCGTTCCCTTCATCACCGACGGCAAGTTCAAGATCCTTTCGTTCCGCTCAAAGGATCCGGTTTTCAAGCCCGACCCCGTCGTCATTCCTGATGACGACGTGTGCGCGAAGGCCGGCATTACCGTCGTCCGGACAGAGTTTCAGCACAACGAGTTGAGCGATCGCGGCCCCGACAACGTCAAGACCCACATCCAAGCGATGCTCGATAAATTCCTTGATGACGAGAGCACGCCCGATCCGGCGCAGACAAGCAAACCAAACGCGACCGAGCCGAAGCAGGTTGCGCTTTCCGCGCCGGCGAAGAACTGACAGCCGGTTATTTACTGCTCGCCGTCGCGCAGCCGCCGCCACACCGCGCCGAGCACGTTGGAATAATCGTCGGTCCACACCCGTTGCTTCTCGTCGGCTTCGGTCTCGGCCCACTGATCCGAAGAAGCCAGCGTGCCGACGTCGGCCTCCTCGCGGGCGCAAACCACGACCGAGGTGGCAAAGATGTATTCGTTGTCGCGGCCCGAATCCTCGCTAAAGATCCAGCTCTTGAGATCGTTGGCGTCGGCAATGCCGACCACGACACTGGACAATTCCAGATGCCGGTTCGAGACGTGCATCACGACCGCGCCCTGCGGCGACAGCTTCTCCTTGTAGATTGCCATCGCCTCTTCGGTGGCAAGGTGGATCGGAATCGCGTCCGACGAATAGGCGTCGACGATGATCAGGTCATAGATGCCGTCCGGCTCCTTCGCGAAGGTCAGCCGCGCGTCGCCGATCACGGGCTTCAGATCCGGCTCGCAGTTCTGGATGTAAGTAAAGTATTTCGGGTCGCGCGCGGTATCGACCATCGACTGATCGATCTCGAAGAATTTCCAGGTTTCGCCGGGCTCCGAGGCGCAGGTCAGCGTGCCGGAGCCGAGACCGATCACCGCGACGCGCAACGGTGCGCCCTTGCGCTCGCGCACCGCCGCGATCGCCTGACCGATGCCGCCGTCCTTGTGATAATAGGTGATCGGTTCCGGCCGCCCGGTCACCGGCGTACCGTCGTCGTTCAGGAACCTCTCGGCGCCGTGAATCGTGGTGCCGTGCATCAGCACGTGATACTGGCCGCGCGGCGTCACCACGATCTTGTGGACCCCGAAAAAGCTGCGCACGGTTTCGACGCGCCCGTAGTCGGAGGGATAGGCCCGGATCAGGACCAGCGCCACCACGACGGTGGCGAAAATCTTCCAGCGGTTGGCGTTGAGTCCAAGCGCCAGCAGGGCCGAGAGCACGCCGACCGCGCCGATCATCCAGACCCGATGTTCATCGAGCCAACTCATGATCTTGCCTTCGGAATAGGAGGGCGCGATCAGGGCGACAGCAAGCACCGCCAGAGCCGGCCAATACCAACTGCTCCAGCGCGCAAAGCGCCCGTTTCCGCCGGGCGGGCGGCACAACGCCGACAGCGCCAGCAGGATCGGATATTCCGCGACCCACGAAAATGCATAAGGCGCGATCAATCCGGCGAACAAGCCGCCGACCATGCCGCCGAACGACAGCGCGACATAGAAGCCGGTGAGATATTTCGCCGCCGGGCGGGTGCGCGCCAACTCGCCATGGCAGGCCATCGCAATGACGAAGAAACACAATTGATGGCCGCCGAGGGTCAGCAGCAGGTTCTGTTCGCCGCCGACCGCCAGCAGCACGATCACCCCGGTGATCGCCAGCGGCTGCAGCATCAGCATCCATTTGTGCGGCAACAGCGGGCGCGACTGGAACACCAGCACCCAGGTCAGCAGATACAGCGACAGCGGCAGCACCCACAGCAGGGGGGCGGCGGCAACGTCGGTGGAAATATGTGCGGTTACCGCGATCAGGAGGCCGGAGGGCACCGCGGCGAGAAAGATCCAGCGCGCCCGCAGCAGCCATGACGGCGCCGGGGCGTCGGGATCGTCGGCGGGCATGTTGATCGCGGCGGCGTTGGCCGGAGCGCGCAGCAATAAAATGCCGCAGGCCGCGATCAGCACGATCAGCAGGCCATAGCCTGCGGTCCAGATCAGGTTCTGCATGCGCAGCGTGAACATCGGCTCCAGCAGCACCGGATAGGACA
>JAQGKJ010000068.1 GCA_028290165.1 Bradyrhizobium sp.
CAAGAAGGGTAAAGCCATCACGCAAGCCGTGGAAGCGCAGATCGAGCGGCTCATGCTTGGCCGTTTTGCCAATAGCCTCACCGGACAGCTTGCACACGGCCAACGTCAACGCGTCGAGTTGGGTCTCGTGTTGTGCGGCGAACCGAACCTGATCCTGCTGGACGAACCTGCGGCCGGGATGACCGAGGAGGAGCGGGCCCGGACCGCCGAGCTCATTTTTGAAATCAATCGCGACCATCCGTTGATCGTCGTCGAACATGACATGTCGTTTATTCGCACCATCGCCCGCCGTATTACCGTGTTCAATCAGGGAGCGATCCTGATGGAAGGGGATGTCGATCAAGTATTCGGCAGTCAGGCGGTTCGAGACGTCTACCTTGGCAAGAAGGTGGCGGCCTGATGCTTCAAGTCGACAACGTTCACGCCGGCTATGGTCGCATTCCCGTGCTTTCCGGGATCAATTTCACGGTAGCCGAACACGAGGTGGTGGGGGTGCTCGGTCACAACGGCATGGGCAAGACCACGCTTCTCAAGACATTGATCGGGCAGATCCCGCTTACGCGCGGCACGATTCGCTTTGGTGGCGCCGACATCAGCAAGATGTCCTCGTTTCGTCGTGCGCGTGCCGGCATAGGCTATGTCCCGCAAGGGCGTCTTATCTTTCCAAATCTGACAGTCCGCGAGAATCTGCGGATGGGGTTCATCGAGGATGGCATCCATTCGGAAGACAACACCGTGAAGGATGTGCTCGCGAGATTTCCGCGCCTCGACCCGATTGTCGATCGCATGGGCGGAGCCCTGTCCGGCGGTGAGCAACAGATACTTGCGTTGGCGCGATGTCTGTGCGGGCGCCCCAAATTGCTGCTGCTCGATGAACCGACCGAGGGAATCCAGCCCTCGATCATCGAGGAAATCCTGGAGATCCTGATCGGCCTGCACCGCTATCAGGGATTGGCCATCATCGTTGTCGAGCAAAACCTCGACTTTGTCCAAGCGCTTTCGGACCGGGTTCTGCTGATTGAAAAGGGCACGATCACGGGAGAGGTATCTCCCGAAGCACTGGGAGAGACGAGGGAACTCGGCGGATACATCGCCGCCGAGTGAAGAAACTTCCGGACGGGGAAAGCCCCGTTTCGAAGTCTGCAAATGCCAGCCACGGCTGGCGCAACATCGACGCGCGTGGGCGCACAACAGAGAGAGGTCGTCATGCACAAGATAGAGATGTCCCCTGATGTATTGGAACGCATAAAGGGCTTTCGTGACGGGTTTCATATGTTCGGTAACATCGATCCTTCGCGAACCGCACACGTCATAGTCGACCTGCAGAACGGCTTTATGGAGCCGGGCGCGACAGTCGAGCTTCCGGTCGCGCGGGAGATAGTTCCGAACGTCAATGCCATCTGCGCGGCGGTACGGGCCGCCGGCGGCATCAATGTGTTTATCCGGTACCTGGTCGACGAAGAGACCCAGGTGAAATGGTCGAGCTGGTTTACCGATTTTGCCTCACCGCAACGCCGCAAGGCCATGATCGAAACGTTTAGCAGGGACTGCCACGGTTTCGCGCTATGGCCAGGGCTTGACGTGCAGACAACAGACCTGATCGTGGACAAGACCCGCTTTGGCGCGTTCGTTCCCGGCTCTTCGCAGTTGCATGAGATTCTGCAAGCGCGCGGGATCGACACGCTCATCATCACGGGAACCGCGACCAATGTCTGTTGTGAATCGACCGCACGAGATGCGATGCAGATGAACTACAAGATCATCTTCGTTGCCGACGGTAATGCGGCTTTGACCGACGCCGAGCACAACGCGACACTGAACAACATGGTGGCGCTGTTTGCCGATGTCATGATCACCAAGGAAGTGGTCGAATTCCTCGGTTCTGCTGCAGCCTCGAGGCAAGCGGCCGCGTGATCGATAATCAGGGCTGAACCGCCTGCTTTGCCCGGCGGGTGGTTCAGCCGCAATCGTCAGCTAACAGGAAAGTTCCCATTATGGCAGGCAAACCCAGGATCGCCCACTTGGCGGGGCCGACGGCGACCGTCCAGAATTCTCCACCGCTCGTCACATCGAACAAGGCGCGCCAGAAGTACGGCCTGCCGGTGCGCAAGAATCGCGACGGCAGCGATGCGCGTTTCGATACACTGCGGGCCCAGCGGCTGGCGGCACCGGCGACGGTCTACGTAGAATGCTTTTCAGCGCACCCGCTGGAAGCGGATGCCGCCGAACTCTATGGGCCGCCCGACGGCTATCTGGATTCAAAGGGCACGTTCCACCAGGAACGCACAAGTCCGCAGGACAAGGCCGTCTTAGAAATCAAGATCCTCCCGGAAGACGGCCTTTACCCCCTGCCTTACGTGGCGCGAAAGGCCGATGGCCAGGCATGGGAGGGCGAGTGCACCGAACCGGGCGCGCCAGCTTCCCAAGCGCGACAATCTTTTTATCCTGACGGATCACGCAGCTTCGAAGAGATCGATCGGCTGAGCATCGGGTCAGAAGGCGTTGGAAACCTGATTTCGTCCTTTGCCGATGTGGATTTCTACCGGGCTCTCCCGCCTGCAGGCTATACCAAGGGCTTGCCGGCATCTCGCCGCACCGACATTGGCGAGGGAGATATCCCGCCCGAAACCCGCAGCAAGGATTTCTTCGCCTATAGGCCTTATCATCTTGGCGAGTCTCCACCACGGCCGGCGCTGGCGCGCCTCACCAATGCCGCGCGCCGGATCTTCGACAGCAACAAGTATGATGGGGCGATCTACACCCAAGGCAGTCCGCAGATCGAAGAGGTTGCCTACTGGTTCAATCTCCTGATCGACACGACGATTCCGATCTGCGGCAATGCCGCGCAGCGGCCACAGGGTGAGATCAGCAATGACGGCCCCAAGAACATCACCGATTCCGTCGAATATATTGCGTCACGGGTTTGGGCGGACGAGGAGGGTCGCAATCGGGCCGGCGTCGTCGTGCTGCAGGAACAGCGCTTCTTTTACGCACGCGAAGTGATGAAGGTCGATGCACGGCCGGGCGGATACGTCGCGACCGGAGGACATGGCGGAATCCTGGGAGGCATGGGTTACCACGGAGCGGCCGTGTTGCATTATGTCCCGGCGCTGAAACATACCTATCTGTCCGAGGTTAACCTCTCCAAAATTCCGTCGTCTGTGCCGGTCGCTGCCAGTTCGGATGGCGCTATCAAGCGCCGCGAAACAAGAATCCGGCAAGACAACGGTGATCTCCTGGAGAGTGCGATTCCCTCGGTGGCCATTGTCAAGGATGGCGGCTTTTACGCCGAGGAATATCTCGACGATCCTGCGGTCGCGGCCGACCTGATCGCGTTGCTGGCGCGAAAGCTCCAGACGAATCGTCTCGCCGGTTTCGTCATCGAAGGCACGACACCTTATGGAAAGATGACGTCG
>JAQGKJ010000117.1 GCA_028290165.1 Bradyrhizobium sp.
CGATCCGATCGAGAACGCGCCTGAAGAATAATTTATTTGCAGTTTACCGGGGGGATCACGACATATTCCCCATGAGAAACTCATCGATCATCATCTTCACGGTCGTGGCGGCGCTGCTTGCCGGCGGCGCCGCGTCGGCGCAGCAGCTCATTCCTCCCGGCGGATCGCAATTCAATCCGCCGCTGCCGCCCCCACCGCCGCCGCCGAAGATCGAGCCGCCGGTGATTCCGCAGATGGATGCACCGATACAGTACAATTATGCGCCGGCGGCGCGTCCGTCCTTCAGCGACCGCATCAATACCTGTCTCGATGAAGCCGCCGCCGGCGGGCTCGGCCCCAACGAACGCGCGGCGTAATCGCGCTCCTGCGCCAATCAACAATAGCAACTTGTCTCGGTTTCTATGCTCAATTTCTATATTGGGCGAGAAACATGCGCAGCGAATCATGGGGGCTCTCGACATCGGAGATGACCCAGCCGTTTGGTCCATTCACGACTACAAAATTCAGCGTGACCGCGCGGCCGTTATTGTCAAAGCCGACCGCGACATAGGTCCTGTCGTATTGCTTGCGAAGGATCGCGATCGAGACGGCGCCGAGCTTCCACGTCAGACTCTGCACCAGAAAATCGTAAGGCTGGCCTTTTGACGAGGTCCATGCGACTTGCAGGCTCGGATCGAAAAATTGCCGCGCGGTGGCGGAATCGCGCGGCAGCCCGCTGGAGAGATCCGACGAGCGGTCGCCATAAAAAGCGTAGACATTCCTGACGAGTGATTCCGGCGAGCGGAATCCGGCTTCCGCGGAGCGGACGCCGAGCCCGGCAAACAGAACCAGAAACGCTCCTAAGAGTTGTGCCACCGCAGGCTCGCTTTATTTGCGCCCATCCTTATCATAATGTCGCGCGCAAACTACCGCCGCCAGCAAAGGCCGGGAACGTAAATGCGTGAATTGTTCGACGAAGCATCCGGAAAATCTCCGCTCGATCCGGAGGAGGCGGTGCGGCGCGCGACGCGGGTCCCGCAGCGGAAGCGCTTTTACGCTCACGCCGGCGCCGTGGAGGCGGCGGACGGCAGCTTTGCGGTCGCGCTGGACGACAAGCCGATCCGCACGCCTTCGGGCCGTCAGGTGGTCGCGCCGACCCGCAAGATCGCCGACGCTGTCGCGGCGGAATGGGAGGCGCAGCCAGACACCATCGATCCCCTGACGATGCCGATGACCCGGTTCGCCAACAGCGTCATCGATGCCGTGGTCGACCGGGTCGACGCCGTCACCGACGATGTCGCGAAATATTTTGGGTCCGATCTGTTGTTTTATCGCGCCGGTCATCCCGACGCGCTGGTCGCGCAGGAGGCCAGCCATTGGGATCCCGTGTTGTTCTGGGCGGCGGATACGCTGGGCGCGCATTTTATTCTCGCTGAGGGGATCGTCCATATCCGCCAGCCAGATTCCGCGGTGGCCGCCGCGCGTGCGGCGTTGCCGACAGACCCGTGGTCGATCGCGGCGCTGCACGTGGTGACGACACTGACGGGGTCAGCGCTGCTCGCGCTGGCGCTGCTGCGGGGCGTGCTCGATCCGGATGAGGTCTGGGCCGCCGCCCATGTCGATGAGGACTGGAACATGGAGAAATGGGGGGTCGACGAGGAAGTTGCGGCGCGCCGCGCGGCCCGGTTGGTCGATTTCAGGGCTGCCGCCAGCATTCTGAAGGACCTGAATCGCGCGCGCGGTTAACGACAGGTTTACGAGGCATGCGCTAGCGTACGGGGCCCCAGTGAGCCCGTCGTATGCCGATCGTGATCAGTCCCAGCGTTTCGCAAGCCGCCGCGCAAGGCGCGACGGCGGCGCCCATCGTCCTGCAGCGGGGCAGTGTGATCAGCGCCCGGGTGCTGCGAATTCTCGGGAACGATGTAGTGCGAATTGCGATCGGCGGCCAGCCCATCGATGTGCTCTCGCAGGTCCCGCTGCAGGCCGGCCAGACGCTGCAACTCGCGGTTTTGCAAAGTCCTGACGGTATCAGGCTCGCGGTGGTCGACCAGCAGGCCGGCGCCCCGGCGAGCCAGCCTCCGACCGATGCCGCCAGCGCGAGCGCAACGCCCGACGCCGTGACCCTGGCGCCGGATGCAACCGCCGGCACCGCCGTACAAACCGCATCAGCGGTCACGCCAAAAATTCAACTCACTCCGCTGGAGACGCTGGCGGTGGCGGTCGCGGCCCAGACCGCGGCGACCCAGCAGACATCTCTCGCGCCGCTGTTTGCCAATCTGGACGTCGCCGCCGGGCTCGGCAACCTGCCGCCCCAGGTCCAGCAGGCGGTGGCGCAAGTGCTAATGCAGCGGACCAGTCTGGATCAAAACCTGAGCGGCAGCGACATCAAGCAGGCGTTCCAGACCTCCGGTCTGCTCCTGGAAGCCTCATTGGCATCCGGATCGGTTTCGGCATCGACCGGCACGCCGGATCTCAAGGCCGCACTGATCGTGCTGCGTCAGGTGCTGACGACCTCGCTCAATGGTGCAACGCCGGCGCAGAGCGCACCGTCGGTTTCGGTGCAGCCAGGCGTGGCGCCTGCGGCGATAGCGGTGGCGCGGGGCGCGCCGCCACCGGCCGCGACCGTGGTGCCGCAAGGCGCAGCGGTGCCAGCGGTGCAGCAGGGTGCTTCGTTGACGATGGCGGTGCAGCAGGGGACGACGCCGGCGGCAATTGCGCTGGCGCAGGCCACGCAGCCGTCCATTCAGACATCGTCGCAACCTGTGACGATTACCATGGGGCCGGAAACGTTGACGACAATTTCCCCCGCGCTTGCGCCGCTGCTCGCACCCGAGATCGCCGCATCAGGGGTTTTGTCTCAGGGCGCCGCAGCACCGGCCGCGCAGGATGTTCTCAACTTCAGCGCCGTGAGCCAGGTTATCTCGCCGGCATCGACGCCGACGGATGCGGCCGCGCGCGCGGCTGCAAGCAGCGCGGCGCTCAACCTGCTGCAGGAAGTTCTCCAAACCGGTCCGCTGCTCGCGGGAAATCCGTCAGGGCTGGTATCCGACAATGGCCTGATGCTCTCGCTGGTGTCCGCGGTGGCCGGGGCGCGTCCAGCGAACGTCGTCGACGAGGCCGAATTTGCACACACCAACGTGCCGCCGCCCCCGATCAGCGGCGCATTGCCGGCGGCGCAGCCGGTGATGCCGGCGACGCTGGTTCCAAACTCGCCGTCTGAAGCGGCCATGCACCATCTGCTCGCCGATACCGACGGCGCGATTGCGCGCCAGACCTTGCTGCAGGTGGCCTCGCTGCCGGACCGGGTCGATGCCGCGGGGCCGCGAAGTGATGCACCCCAGCCGCGATGGAATTTCGAAATTCCGTTTGTGACGCCGCAGGGCACGGCGATGGCGCAGTTCGCAATCTCGCGCGACGCCGGCGGCGGCAGCGAGGTCGAAGCGGCGAAACGGGTCTGGCGGGCGCGGTTCTCGCTCGACGTCGAGCCGGCCGGCCCGGTGCATGCGCTGGTGTCGCTCAGTGGCGACCGGACCTCGGTGCGGATATGGGCGGAACGGCCGGCGACCGCGGCGCAATTGCGCGCCGGTGCGGCGCAATTGAGCCAGGCACTCAGCAGGGCCGAGCTTCGGCCCGGCGACATCGTGATCCGCGACGGCACGCCCCCGCAACCGGCACCGGCGCGCGCCGGGCATTTTCTGGATCGCGCGCTATGAACGCGGAGACAAAAATCCAGCTTGCGGTCGCGCTGCATTACGACAAGACCGGCGCGCCACGGGTCGTCGCCAAGGGCAGGGGCACGATCGGCGCCAAGATCGTCGAACTCGCCAAAACCCACAACATCCCGATCGAGGAGAACGAAGTTCTGGCCGGCGCACTCTCCCATGTCGAACTCGGCGATGAAATCCCGGCCGAGCTTTATAAGGCGGTCGCCGAAGTGCTGATCTTCGTGCTGCGGCTCTCCGGGCGAATTCGCTAGCAGCGAAACTCGTCATGCCCGGGCTTGTCCCGGGCATCCACGTCTTAACAGTGTAGAGCAAGAAAGACGTGGATGGCCGGGACAAGCCCGGCCATGACGGAAGAGAAAACTCCGCCGCACTTCCCGTTGTCATCGTTTTACCACGATGTCGTCAGCATCGTCGCCGTCTTCAAGCCAAACCGGATATCGCCATGATCAATCGCCGCCATGCGCTCGGTCTCCTCGCCGCCGCGAGCTTTATGCCGTCGCGCGGCTTTGCCAATGTCGCGCCGCAGCGCAGCGAAATCCGTGACGGTCTGGCAAAACACTTTGCCGACGAGGACACGGTCGGCACCTTCGTCGGCTACAAGGTCGACGATTATCTCGTGATCTCCAGCGACCGGAATCGCTCCGGAGAGGCGCAATTGCCGGCCTCAACCTTCAAGATTCCGAATTCGCTGATTGCGCTCGAAACCGGCGTGGTCGGCGATCCCGA
>JAQGKJ010000124.1 GCA_028290165.1 Bradyrhizobium sp.
AGACCCGGCCCAGGATGGCAGCTCAACCGGGAATGTCGCCTGGGCAGCCTTGGCGCTACTGACGCTGCATCAAGCGACCAGGCAGGAATCCTTCCTGGCGGACGCCGAGCACCTGATCGATTGGGTGATTGCGAACGTCTCCTCCGGAAGCGGATACCGCGGAGGATTCCACGGTTACGACCCGCAGCAGGTGGCACTCACCTGGATATCGACCGAACACAACGTCGATATGTATGCGGCAGCGACTTGGCTATTCCGTCTAACGAGCCAGCAAAAATACGCAGATGCGGCATCTCAGGCCCGGCGTTTTCTCGAACGAGCCTTCGATCGGGATCACTTCCTGTTGGGAACCAAACCCGACGGCAGCCTCGCCGATCCCGGAACGCTCGCATTGGACGTGCAACTCTGGCCGTGGATGGCAATTCCGGATGCGCCCGCACAATGGCGATCTGCCCTCAATTTTGCGGCGACACACCTGGCTGTCGAGGACGGCTTCGATTTTAACGGTGACCGGGACGGCCTATGGGTTGAAGGCACCGCGCAGGCGTCGTTGGCATATCGGATCGCCGGCGATCCGCTCCGCAGCGCGCAATTGCTGACGACGCTGGAGGCCGAGCGGGCACCATCCGGCTTTCTCTACGCGACCCGGGAGGCGCGGGTGTCAACGGGTCTTTCCATCGACCCAACGGGCACAGGGACAGAACCCGACTTTTTTTACTTCAGACGGCCTCATCTGGGAGCGACCGCATGGGCCACGCTGGCCGCGCTGGCGTGGAATCCATTCACCGGCAAAGAGGTCGACTGATGTTCGAAAGCGCTGCGGACAATTATTCAATCCTGTCGATCGATCTTGGGCTGCTGATCGGATTGCTCGTGATGGGGCGGCTGCTTGACCCCTTGTTGGCCCGTGACCGCATCTTGTTCGGTTCGACCGCCGGCTCGTTGCTGATGATTTATGCGCTGTGGCGTTGGCACGACACGCTCCCACCGTTCGCGTTTTCCGTCCAGAATTTATGGGAGTATTTCTTCTTTTCACTCGAAGCACTCGCCATCGTCTACACAATGATGTCCATCATCATTCTTTTTCGCAATATCGATCGGTCCGGGCAGGCGGACGCGGCGCAAGAAAGAATGGAACGCGAAGGCGATTTCCCGGCCGTCGATGTCTTTATTTGTACATATGACGAGCCGCTCGATATCCTGGAAAAGTCCATTCTGACCGCTCTGGCATTGGATTATCCCGATTTCACGGTCTGGGTTCTCGACGACACGAGGCGAGGATGGCTGCGCGAATACTGCGCGGCGGCGGGCGCGCGCTACGTCACCCGGGACAACAACAGGGACGCCAAGGCGGGAAACCTGAACAACGGCCTGGCGATCACAGCAGGGGAGACCAACGCCCCGGTTATTCTGGTGCTGGATGCGGATTTTGCTCCGCGCCGCGATTTCTTGAAACGAACCGTCGGATTGCTTTCGAATCCGGGCGTTGCCGTCGTTCAGACACCCCAGTTCTATTACAACCCTGATCCGATCCAGCACAATCTTTTGGCCGCACAGAGCTGGGTCGACGACCAACGTTTCTTTTTCGATATATTTCAGCCCGCCAAGGATGCATGGGGCTGCGCGTTTTGTGTAGGCACCTCCTTTGTGGTGCGCCGTGATCGTTTGGCCGAGATCGGCGGATTTCCAAGCCAGGCGATCTCGGAAGATATAAATCTGACCTATACGATGCTGGCGAATGGTAACGAAACCTGGTGGCTGAACGAGAGATTGAGCATTGGATTGTCGGCCGAGGGAATACCCGAATACATTACGCAAAGGGCTCGCTGGTGCCTTGGAACGATTCAAGTCGCGCTGCTCCGTCAAGGTCCGTTGTTCGGATCGGGATTTAAGTTCACTCAAAGATGGCACTATCTGCATGGCGTGTTGAATTGGCTCCGTAAGCCATTCATGGTGCTGCTGCTGATTGCACCTCCAATCTATTGGTTTGCAGGTATTCCAGCCTTCGAGACGGATTATCTTTCGTTCTTACGATATGGAGTGCCGGCCCTGCTTGGTCAGATGATTTACATGGCCTGGATTTCGCGGTCGCGCACGCTCCCCTTTTTCATGGAAGCTACCCATGCCGTGACGGCGTTTGCGATTACGGCCACGCTCCTCAGCGCTGTCGTCAAGCCGTTCGGACGGCCATTCAAGATTACCGACAAGGGCGGTGACCGCTCCACCCCCCGTACCCATTGGAAACTCGCATCGGTGTTCGGCTTGATCTCGCTAAGCTCTGCTGTAAGTATCGTTTGGGCGTTTGTCTCGCCCTATGCGGCGAGCGAGATTTCCTCTCTCGATTTCTTCAATTTGCTCTGGGCCGGCATCGCGATGCTGATCTCGTTCGTCGCGTTTATGGTGTGCTTCGAGTTGCCCCGCGGGGAGGCGCTGTTCGCTGTCGATGAAGCGGCCCAACTCGCATTGGACGACAGCGTTATATCCGGCCATGTTACCGGGCTGTCGACATCCACGGCGCAGATGTCCTGCGCCCAAACATTGCCGCTGCGCCTGTCCAATCAAGCCGTTCAGCTTTATCTTGATGCGCTTGGATGGATCGAAGCCGAGGTTTCAAGCTGTTCAGACACTGTCATTGGACTGCGCCTTCGGCCGACATTTGCGCAGCATAAGCAACTCGTGGTCACGCTATTCGGGTCGCCGTCCAGCAATGTTGCCAACACCGCCAGTATGAGAGGTGCAATTGTCGGAACGATATCGCGAGGGTTTCGAGGAAAGTAACGTCGAAACGTTACAATCCATGACGTCCAGGTCCGATTTCGGCGGAACGGCAACATGGCAGCAGCATCTCAGGGTCTTCCCGAAGCCGGTGTCAGCTTTAGGCCGTGATCTCCGAAGTAGCGCTCCAGCGCGCTCGCGGTGCCGGAGGCGTCGGCTAGCGCCACATAGCTGTCGGGCCTGAGCAAATACAGGGCGTCGCGGGCGAGACCGACTTTCTCGTATTCCGATCGCCAGCCGAAGCTGTGGATCGGCAGGTCCTGAGCCGCGCACCATTCCGCGAGTTCGGCGCGGGCAGAGCCATACACATGGACCTGCCAGTCCATTGCTGCGAGCGTCGCGATATTATCCGCGCCGTCGACGCGTACCCATGGCAGGCGGTCGCCGCCATGCACGTGCCCGGCCGTACCTTGGCTCAAAGGACTTTGCCGATAATTCAACATGACCTGCGAGACGGTCCGGAACAGGTATTCGCGGACTGGCTCGAACGCGGCGGCCATGGGAATCACCATTGGCGCGACACGGGTGCGCAGGATATCGGCGATCTTTCCTTCGGCGGTCGCGAAGGAGAAGACGCGATCGGTGGTCGCGACCAGCCGCCGCGCAAAGCCGATTCTCTCGGCCTCGTAGGAATCGAGCAGTTTGTCGCCGGCACGGCCGGCGAGGACCGCCGTAAGTTTCCAGGCGAGATTGATAGCGTCGCCGATGCCGGTATTCATGCCCTGTCCGCCGACGGGACTGTGGATGTGCGCCGCGTCGCCGAGCAGAAACGACCGGCCTTTTCGAAAATGCTGTGTCACCCGGTGATGCACATGGTAGGTCGAAAACCAATTGACCTTCTCGACCCGCACTTTGAGGTGGTTGATTGCACGATCGCTGATGTCCTTGAATGTCAGCGAATCGGCATGCTCGGCGCGCTGGTCGCGTACCGTTCCGATCAGGCGCGCTCGTCCCTGTCCGGCCAGCGGGAACACGCCCAGGAAATCGGCCTCGTCGAGATCGACGTGCAGTTCGCCGTTCACAGCGAGGCCGGTTGCATCCACGTCGGCGACGTAGAAGATCTGCCGATAGGTGCCGCCGGGAAAGCCGGTGCCGATCGTCTTGCGCACGGTCGAGTGTGCGCCGTCGCAGCCGGCGATATAGCTCGCCTCGCAGTCAGCTTCGTGACCGTCAGGCCCGCGCAGGCGAGCCACGACACGGCCTTGGTCTTCGGAGAACCGAATCAGTTCCGTTTGCCGCTCGACACTGCCGTTCAGCGCTTCCAGCCGTTCGATCAGCAGCCGCTCGTGCTGGTCCTGCGGAAAGATGTGCAGGAAGGGGTAAGGCGTCAGGTCGGCGCCGACGGCGTCGAACGACATGCGCGCGGCGGCTTCTCCCTTCACCCAAAGATTGACGGCGGGAACATGGTGTCCCTTGGCGACCACTGCGTCTGCGAGATCGAGCTGCCGGTAGAGTTCGAGCGTTCGGGCTTGCACCGCCAGAGCGCGAGAGGTCGTTCCCGGCTCGGCGGTCTCGTCAATAATGCGCACCTTGACGCCGAGCTTTGTCAGCCAAAGCGCCAGTACCAGACCGGTCGGGCCTGCGCCGACGATCAGAACCTCGCTCTGAGTCATCTTCTTCTCCATTTGCGGGCATCGAACTGGAGTTGGGAGCGAACCCGTCCGGCAAATAACTCGGTAGCGCCAGCCTTGATCCGGAACGGAGGAGGCCCCATTGCGGCATGCCGCTTGCATCAATTTAAGCTCAATATCCTTCCTTTCGCGGGATTGCGCAGCAGCAGGGGGCCTCAATGACCATCGCGGTAACGACGCCGATCATCGGCCTCGAGCGCACGAAGATCAATTCCATCGTGTTTGCAAGCTGCCTCGGAACCATCATCGAATGGTATGATTTCCTGATCTACGCGACCGCGGCGGCGCTCGTGTTCAACAAGGCGTTCTTCCCGACCTTCGACCCGCTGGCGGGTACGTTGGCAGCCTTAGCCAGCTACGCCGTCGGCTTTGTGGCGCGGCCGCTTGGGGGCGCGCTGTTTGGTCATTTCGGCGACCGGCTCGGCCGCAAATCGATGCTGGTTCTGACCCTGTTCATCATGGGGCTGAGCACGTTTTGTATTGGCCTGCTGCCAACCTATGCTTCGATCGGGGTGTTCGCGCCGATTCTGCTGATCCTGCTGCGCATCATCCAGGGTATCGGCCTCGGAGGCGAATGGGGCGGGGCCTCGCTGATGGTGCTGGAGCATGCCCCGGCCGACAAGCGCGGCTTTTATACGAGCTTCGTGCAGATCGGATTTCCAATCGGACTGGTGCTGGCAAGCCTGGTGTTCGCGCTGGTCGCTAAATTGCCCGACGCCGACTTCGCGGCCTATGGGTGGCGCATTCCATTCCTGGTCAGCATCGTGCTGTTGGCCATCGGAACCTTCGTGCGATCCCGGGTACCTGAGACGCCGGTATTCGAAGAGCTCAAGATCCGCGGCGCCTTGGCCGGGAATCCGTTTGGCGAAGCCGTAACCAAAAACACCAGGACATTTCTTATCGCCGTCGGATTGAAACTCTCCGAAGTCTCCTGGGTCTACATGCTGACGGTGTTTGTCGTTGTCTACGCAACGACCAAGCTCGGTCTGCCTAAGCCGATGATGCTTGATGCCGTCATGTATGCGGCGCTGCTGGAACTGGTCAGCCTGCCGTTGTTCGGCTGGCTGTCCGACAAGATCGGCCGCCGGCCGTTTTATATTCTCGGCGCCCTGTTCACGATCGCCTTTGCGTTCCCGCTGTTCTGGATGCTGGAAAGCAAGTGTGCCGTGCTTGTCTTCACCGCGGTCATGATGGCGATGAATTTCGGCCATGGCATGATGTTCGGTCTGGAATCCTGCTATTTTCCCGAACTGTTCGGCCCCCGCGTCCGCTACAGTGGGGCATCGTTCGGATTTCAACTCTCTGCGGCGATCGGCGGCGGCTTCTCGCCGATCATTGCGACCGCGATGGTCGGATACTTTGGAGGCACCGCCGGCGTCTCGACCATGATGATCGTTCTCGCGCTTATCACGCTCTCGGCCGCGCTCGCGGCGCGCGAGACCAGGGGAGGTTCCCTGACTTAACAGGATGGACGGAGCGCCGTGCGATTTGGCATTTTCGTCTATGACGGCGTCGAGCCAATCGATCTGGCAACCTTCGGCGTATTGTCGATGGCGCGCCGGATTGCGCCGGAGATCGAGATCTGTACCATTGCACCCTGTGCGGGGCCGATCGCGCTGGCAAATGGGCTGAAAGTAACCGCCGATTTCGGCATCGACGATGCACCTTCCTGCGATCTCGTCATCGTCACCGGAGGCCCCGGCTGGACCACTCAGGCGAAAGCGCCCCAGACGCTCGACTACATCCGTCGGGTACACTCATCGGGACGCATCGCGTCGGTATGCACCGGCGGCATGATACTGGCGGCGAGCGGCGTCCTCGATGACGGGCCCGCGACCACAAAACGCGAAGTGGTGCCGCCTGAAATGTCGCCGCTCGAGGTCATGCGCGCAAATTATCCGAGAGTAGATGTACGGGAAACGATGCTGGTTGACCGAGGGGGAAGGCTGGTAACCGGCGGCGGAGTTTCGCTCTGCATCGATACCACGCTTCATCTCCTCGCCAATATGCTCGGCCAGCACGTCGCCGATGAGACCGCCCGCATCATGGAATATCAACGCGCATGGCGGGCCAATCGTGACGGGTTTGCGCCGGTCCTGACGGCGGGTTGATAACACCGCCGGAGCGGCGCGGGCCCAGGACACGACCCGCCAAAACCTGCTATACTCGGCCATCTATCGCGACCGTGCCACAGAGGCGGCGTGCAACTGACGGGAAACGCCATGCAGAATCGAAATTGGACCAGGCGCGAGGTGCTGAAAACCTCGACCGCGGTCGCTGCCGGAGTGCTGTTCGCCGAGCCGATCCGCGCGGCCGTGTCGCCGCCGCCGACCAGCGTGACGCCCGCATTGATCGAAGCCGCGCGCAAGGAGGGCAAGGTCTCCTACTACTCCGCGCTGGAGCTCAACGTCGCGGAGCGGCTGGGCAAGGCATTCGAAGCCAAATACCCGGGCATCGCCGTCCATGTCGAGCGCTCGGGCGCCGAGCGGATTTTTCAGCGCATTGCGCAAGAGCAGGCAAGCGGCATCAACGCCGTCGACGTCGCCAACAGCACCGACCCTGCACACTATCTTGACTGGAAAGCAAAGGACTGGCTCGCGCCTTACCTGCCCGACGACGTCGCGAAGCATTTCCCGGCGGATCAGGTCGATCCTGACGGGATGTACGCGACCTCGTGCGGCTGGATCGAAGCGATCGGTTACAATACCGATCTGGTGAAGGCCGAGGACGCACCCAGGAGCTACGCCGATCTGCTCGATCCGAAATGGCAAGGCAAGATCGTCAAGGCGCATCCCGGCTATAGCGGCGCGATCATGACGGCGACGTTCGTGCTCGCGCGCGAACTTGGCTGGTCATATTTCGAAAAGCTTGCCCAGCAAAAGATAATGCAGGTGCAGTCGGCGGCGGATCCGCCAAAAAAGCTGCTGCTGGGGGAGCGGGCCATCATGGCCGACGGCAACGATTACAATTTGCTGCTGCTCAAGGACCAGGGCAAGCCGGTCGAGGTCGTCTACGCGACCGAAGGCTCGCCCCTCATCATCGTTCCCTCCGGCGTATTCCGCAGCGCACCTAATCCGAATGCCGCGCGGTTGTTCCAGAGTTTCTTTTTCAGCGCTGAATTCCAACAATTGCTGGTCGATAATTACGCCCATCGCTCGTTCCATGCGCTGATCAAGGAAAAGCCCAGTCGCCCGGCCTTGTCGGCGCTGAAATTGCTCAAGTCCGATCCTGCGGCGGTGCTGGCGCAGAGCGAGGAGATCAAGGCGCACTACGCCAGGCTGTTCAAGGTGTGATCGGTCGGAGCGAAGGGGAAGAATGGGGCTGTCGGGAGATGGGAACCAGCCTCGGCTCAGCGTCATTCACATGGTCGGTACCCGGAAATGCATCCTTCTGAAGTTTTTTGGCGTCCCTACTTCATAGGAGCGCGCTCAACGGAGGATGCATGATGGTTGAGCCAAACGACGCCGACGATGATCTTGTGGTTAGATCGCGCCGGCGCTTCCTGCGCGAGAGTGGCGCAATGATGGGCGGGGCCGTCATGGCGGGTGGTTCTGCCGCCAGCAAAGCCTCAGCGGCCACGGAGGCCGACAACCTCCCGCCCAACATTCCCGAATGGATGAAGGCGCCCGGCGATCCCATGGGAAGTCAGCCCTATGGAACGCCATCGCCGTTCGAGAAGGGTGTCGTTAAAAATATCCCGAAAGATCTGCCGCAATATCTATCCGCCTCCGGACGAACGCCGCTGCAGGATCTCGACGGCATCATCACGCCGAACGGACT
>JAQGKJ010000171.1 GCA_028290165.1 Bradyrhizobium sp.
ATTGGTATCCGCCTTCATCTAGAATTATCGCTCACCTAATCAAGCTGCCACTTGGATACACCTTGCTTGATTGGATACCAGAGTCGATGATCTACCAAAGACTATACGCACTTCGAGCACCGAAACAGCACTGACTCGGATATTCGATAACCCGACAAGAGAGACTTCGCGTGGCCTCGGCCGGAAAAAGCAATTCGACCATACAAGCGACTGCAATGTTCGAGTTGGGTCAAACTGAGAAGAACTCAGCCTGAGCAAATGTCTTCCGGGTTACCCCTGAAAGCGGACATTGCTCGATGCTCGGCGACGACAGCGTGAGGATGGGCTTGTCGGGGTTGGGCACACAAGACCTCAAGCGGCGCCCTCCTAAATTGGCACGGCTCGGGCGAATCGTATAGATGCTAGCCGTTTGCGCCACTGCTCGACCGATTCAGGATTTCCTGGACGAAGCTGACGAAGGTGCGCGCTTTGGTCGTTGCCGTCCGACCAGCCGGGAACAGCGCCCAGAGGTCGATGCGCGGCAATTCCCAATCTTGAAGGACTGCCTTGACAGTGCCATCCACGATCTCGGGTGCAAACATCCATTCAGAAGCGATCGCAATGCCGGCGCCGGCGAATACAGCCGCGCGCACGCCCTCGGCAGCGCTGACACGCAAGCGCCCCTCCAGCGTGATCGGAATTTCAACTCCGTCGCGTCGGAAGATCCAAACCGCGCCGCCGCCTTTTTGAGCGTAGATCACGGCCTGGTACGCGCTCAGTTCCGCAGGCGCCGTGGGTTCGCCGGCGCGGGCAAAATAGGCCGGCGTTCCGACAACCACATGCCGGACGGTCGCGATCCGCCGGGCCGTCAAGCTGGAATCGACGAGCCGTCCCATGCGCAGGCCAACATCGATCCCCTCTTGCACCAGGTCAACGTTGCGATCGTCGAGCACAAAGTCAATCTCGAGACCCGGATGGCGCGCGAGGAACTCCGGCAGGCGCGGCATCAAATGAATGCGTGCGAAGGTCACTGCCGCAGAGACGCGCAGCTTGCCCGTCAGGCTGCTGCCCGCACCACGCGCCACCAATTCCGCCTCGTCGGCCTCTTCGATCGATCGCCGTGCCCGTTCATAGTAGTTGAGGCCGGCCTCGGTCGCTGTCAGTCCTCGTGTGGTACGCACCAGTAGCTTGACGCCGAGCCGCTCCTCCAGTTGTGCCACCAACTTCGACACCGCCGGCTGCCCCACGTGGAGGCGGCGCGCCGCCGCGGAAAATGACCCGGTATCAACCACGAGCACGAATGCCCCCATCGCCGCCAGCCGATCCATGCTCGTGCTCCGCAGAAATAAATCACTCGGCCGTGGAATGGGTGCCACGCCAATATGCGGCGTGGCCACTGTCTCTCCGAACAGGGCGAAGCCCCGAGACCGGGGCAAGCGTGGCAGCGCCGCGGCGAAAATCCGTAGCACGGACCGCGCGGACGCGGAACTTTTGCCAGCTGCAAACTTTGTTCGGTCCGCGGACGAGGAACTTTTGGCAAGCACAGATTTGTTCCCGCCATGCTTCTTTCGCTGCTAACGGGAATCGCGGCGCCAGCCGCAAGCGAAAATCAGGGAGCTCGTGCATCATCCGGCTTATTCCGAGCAGGAATAATCGATAGTCCGCCGCGGGCGCTACTCCGTCGTCGGCGTTGTAGGCTTCTATCGAAAGCCGATCGCAGGCTGGATTGCACAATGACAAGTTCACAGCCGGGCGCATCTGCAAATTTGAAACAGGATGGACCTTCACCATGTCCCGCTTAGATGCCTATCGCGACAGCTTCCACAACGCCCGCCTGGCACGCTCGAAAAGTGGCGTGCTGGAAGTGGCGCTGCACACTGACGGCGGCACCCTCGTCTTTGATGGGCACGCCCATGAACAATTCGTCGATCTCTTTCACGCCATCGGTTCCGATCCTGACAATCGCGTGGTGATTCTGACCGGCACCGGGCCGGCCTTCATGGAGTCTATCAGCCCCGAGGGCTTCGATTTCTTTACCCCGCAAGGCTACGACAAGATCTATCGCGAAGGCAAAAAAGTCCTCATGAACATCCTCGACATCGAGGTGCCGCTCATTGCTGCAGTGAACGGCCCGGTGCGGCTGCACTCCGAATACATCCTGCTCTCCGATATCGTCCTGGCCACTCCTTCGACGGTTTTTCAGGATAAGCCACACTTCGAATTTGGCATCGTGCCCGGTGATGGCGTCCATCTGCTGTGGCAGGAAGTGATCGGCACAATACGGGGCCGCTACTTCATCCTCACCCGCCAGGAGCTCGATGCCCAGACGGCCAAGGAATGGGGCGCCGTCAACGAAATTGTGCCGGCCGACAAGCTGCTCGCCCGCGCCCGCGAGATTGCCGAGGGGCTCGCCAAGCTGCCGCCGCTCACCACAAGGTACACGCGCATCGCGCTGACCCAGAAACTGCGACGCATCATCGACGAGGGCGTCGGATACGGGCTCGCATTGGAGGGTATCAGCGCCGCCGACGTCGCGAGGGCCAAATGAGCAGGACGCCAAAACCTGGGTCCGGCGACGCTGCGACCGATAAAACGTCCAGCGGCGCCGCCACCGGCAAGTCACGCATCGAGCCCGTGCCCGTAAATCTGACGGTCAACGGCCTGGCTCGCACGATTGCGGTTGAGCCGCGCATGACGCTCCTTGATGCGTTGCGCGAAGAGTTGGCGCTGACCGGCACGAAGAAGGCATGCGATCGCGGAGAGTGTGGCGCATGCACCGTGCACATCGATGGCCGGCGCGTTTTGTCCTGCATGATCCTGGCGGCGATGCTTGAAGGCAAGACGGTTACAACGATCGAAGGACTGGAGAAGAATGGCATGCTCCACCCGCTCCAGTCGGCGTTCATCGAGCACGACGGATTCCAATGCGGTTTCTGCACCTCGGGCCAGATCATGTCCGGGGTCGCCATGATCGAAGAGGCGAAAGCCGGTTGGCCAAGCGCGGCCGCGGCGGATTTGCGGCGCCACTTTACGCTAGCGGACCTGTCGCGCGCAGAAATTCGCGAGCGAATGAGCGGGAATCTGTGCCGCTGCGCCTGCTATCCCAACATCGTTGACGCCGTCGTGGAAGCAGTCGCGAGGAGCTGAAATATGCATCCATTTGCGCTTTCGAGAGCTGACGATCGAGCGAAAGCGATCGCAGCCCATGCTCATGACCCAGAGCTCGTCTTCATCGCCGGCGGCACTGACCTTATCGGGCTTATGAAGGACCGTGCGACCCTTCCCGAGCGTCTTTTGGACATCAATGGCTTGCCGAACATGGCGCGGATCGAAGCGCTGCCCGGGGGTGGCGTGCGCATTGGAGCACTGGCCAGGATGAGCGACGTGGCCGCGGACACGGAAGTGCGTCGGCGATTCCCTGTCGTTGCCGAGGCTCTGCTGTTCGCCGCATCCGGCCAACTGCGCAATATGGCGTCGATCGGCGGCAACATCATGCAACGCACCCGCTGCGCCTATTTCCGCGACGAGACGGGTTGCCGCTGCAACAAGCGGAACCGGGGCTCCGGCTGTGCGGCGCTCCACGGCCTCAATCGAAATCACGCGATCTTCGGATGGTCCGAATCCTGTGTGGCGACCAATCCCTCCGATCTGGCGGTCGCGCTAGCGGCCATGGATGCGATCGTGGTCGTGCAGGGAAAAGCGGGCGAACGACTAATTCCGTTCACGGATTTCCATCGTCTGCCGGGCAGCACGCCCGAGCGTGACAATGTCCTTGATCGTGGTGATCTGATCGTCGCCATCGAGGTGCCCGCAAACGTGGAAGCAAGTGCCTCGCATTACCTTAAGGTCCGCGACCGCGCATCCTATGAGTTCGCGCTCGTGTCGACCGCGGCTGGCCTTGAGACGGACGGCAGACGGATCCGCTCGGCGCGGCTTGCCATGGGCGGCGTTGCGCACAAGCCGTGGCGGCTCACAGCGGCTGAAACCGGGCTGCGCGGAATTTCGCTGGACGACATCGACGGGCTCAGGTCAGCGATTGCTACATCGTTCACCGATGCCCGCCCCCTCGCCCATAATGCTTTCAAGGTCGATCTGGCGCAGCGCGTTGCCCTTCGTGCATTGCAAACCGCGGGAGCACGCGCATGAACGCTGTCGGACAACCGATCTCGCGCGTCGATGGCCGGCTCAAGGTGGCCGGAGCTGCACGCTACACGGCAGATATTCCGCTCGCAGGCGTAGCCCACGCCGCAATCGTCTATAGCACGACCGCGAATGGCCGGACCGTGTCGATCGACACCGCTGCCGCCGAAAAGGCGCCGGGCGTGCTAGCCGTGCTCACCCACAAAAACATGCAGCGTATGAACCCGCTGCCCTGGAGCCACCTGCGCCCGCAGGGGCAAACCTACCTGCCTCTTCAGGACGACCAGATTCATTACGCGGGTCAGCCGATTGCGCTGGTGGTCGCCGCCACGCTCGACCAGGCGACCTATGCCGGCACGCTGATCAAGGCCTCGTACGAAACGCGGTCGCCTGCGGTGTTCGACCTGCGGACGGCCAAGGAGGACGCCGTCGAGCCTCCGCAGCGGATGTGGCCGCTCTCTTCATCGGTCGGGGACGCTGACAAGGCGATCAGGGACGCCGCGGTCAAAATCGAGCGGACTTACACGATGCCCGACCGCCATCACAATCCGATGGAGCCGCATGTGACCTTGGCGGTTTGGGACGACCCCGGCACGCTGACGCTATACGACTCGACACAAATGGTCGTCGGCACGAGGAAGCTGACTTCCCTCGTGCTGGGTGTTCCGGAGGAGAAAATTAACGTCGTGTGCGAGTTCCTGGGCGGGGGCTTCGGTGGCAAATCCTGGTCCTGGCCGCACACGTTGCTGGCCGCGCTCGCCGCGAAGGTGGTGAACCGGCCTGTCCGCCTGCAGCTTACCCGTGCCCAGATGTACTCGATGGTGGGCCACCAGGCGGCGACCGTGCAGACGATCGCTCTCGGCGCCGACCGTGACGGGAGGCTGAGCGGCATCCGCCACGACAGTGTCAACCCGACATCGGTATTCGACGACTACGTCGAATATGCCGCCCTGGCCAGCCGCCACCTGTGGCGCGCCAGCGGCGGGATCGCCACGAGCCACAGAGTCGTTCACGTGAACCGCAACTCGCCCGTCGTGTTACGGGCACCTATGGAGGCACAAGGCCATTTTGCCCTCGAGTCTGCCATGGACGAACTGGCGTACGCGACCGGTGTCGATCCGGTCGAGCTGCGCCTGCGCAACGACACCGACACCGATCCGTACAGTGGGCGCCCTTTCTCAACGCGGGCCCTGCGCGAATGCCTGACAAAGGGAGCCGCGCGCTTCGGCTGGGAAAAGCGCACGCCGGAGCCTCGGTCGATGCGCGACGGGCGCTACCTCATCGGGCAAGGTGTGGCAGCAGCAATCTTCACGCATTGGCGATGGCCAGGGAAGGCGCGAGTGATGCTGAACGGCGACGGCTCGGCCCTCGTCGAAGCCGCAGCGCACGACATAGGCACCGGCACCTACACTGTCATGACGCAGGTCGCCGCCGACGCACTCGGCATGGCACCTGACAGGGTAACCGTGCGGCTCGGGGATACACGGCTGCCGGAGTCACACCCGGCCATCGGATCATCCACCGTAGCTAACGCAACTGCCGCCGTGATGCTGGCAGCCAGCGCCGCACGCGACAAGGCGGTTGGGTTGGCACTGACCGGCCGCGATGCACCCTTTGCCGGTGCGGCGCCCGAGGACGTGGTGGTCGCTGACAGCCGGCTCGCGGTAGCGAAAACAAATCTGAACATCACCTATGCCAAACTGCTGGCCCGCAACGGGCTCTCCAGCCTCGTGGGGGACGGCGACTACGCCCCCGTCGAGGAGGTGAACGGCCCCAAGGCAATCTTCAGCTTCTCCGCGGTCTTTGCTGAGGTAGGCGTCGATCCTGACCTCGGGCTCGTGCGCCTGAATCGCTTTGTCGGCGCCTATGACGCCGGCCGGATCATCAATCCCAAGACAGCGCGCAGCCAGGCCATCGGTGGCATCATCTGGGGTGTGGGCCAGGCGCTGCTAGAGCAGTCGGAGACTGATCCGGCGTCGGGACAATTCACAAACCGCAACTACTCCGGCTACCTCATACCCACCAATGCGGATATTCCGGAACTCGATGTCTTGTTCGTTGGCGGCTTCGACGAGGAAGCGAGTCCGCTGGGCGCCAAAGGACTTGGCGAGCTGACGGCCGTGTCGGTGGCGCCGGCCATTGCCAATGCGGTCTATCACGCGACCGGCAAACGTATTCGAGACCTGCCGGTCACCGTGGAGAAGCTGTTGTGAGAGATACCGCGCGACGCACCGGTGAACACGAGCGGTCGCGATCAAGGAGGAGGGAAGCACATGCCTCAATCAGAGCAGTTTGATGTTCTTGTCCTTGGCAGCGGGACGGGCGGCAAGCTTATCGCCTGGCACATGGCGCAAGCGGGACGACGGACTGCCGTCGTGGAGAGACGTTGGGTTGGCGGCTCCTGTCCCAACATCGCCTGCATGCCAAGCAAGAATGAGATCTCGAGCGCGAGAATCGCACACCTGGCGCGTCACGGCAGGGACCATGGCACGGTGACTGGTTCCGTCACCGTCGACATGGCAACGGTTCGTCAGCGCAAGCGCGAGATGGTGGAACGCCAGATTGCGCAGCACGTGCAGATTTACCGGACGAGCGGCGCCGAATTGATCATGGGCAGTGGACGTTTTTTGGCCCCGAAAACCCTCGAGGTCAAACTGAACGACGGAGGGACGCGTGTGCTGGCGGCCGACAAGGTCTTCCTGAATGTCGGAACGCACGCTGCAATTCCGAATGTGCCTGGCCTGGGGGAGGCTCAACCCCTCACCCATGTCGAGGCGCTGGAGCTCGATTATTTGCCACGACACCTGATCGTAATCGGTGGCGGCTATTCCGGTCTGGAATTGGCACAGGCCTATCGTCGCTTTGGCAGCGATGTGACTATCATCGAGTCCGGCCCTCAGCTCATGGCGCGTGAGGACGCCGACGTGTCACGGGAGATGCGGCGCATTCTCAGCGAGGAGGGTATTCAAGTTCTTGTCGAGGCCACGCTGCTCCAGGTACGCGGGCGATCGGGAGACAAGGTTACGCTTACTGTGCGCACCCCTTCCGGGGAGCAGCACATCGATGGTAGCGACATCCTGGTCGCGGTTGGGCGCACTCCGAACACAGCCGGAATTGGACTTGAGGAAGCCGGTGTTGAACTGGACGGACGCGGTTACGTTCGTGTCAATGGCCGATTGGAGACGAGTGCGCCAGACCTATGGGCGGTGGGGGAATGCGCTGGCAGCCCACAATTCACGCACATATCCGAAGACGATTTTCGAATCATCCGTGACAATCTCGCAGGAGGAAATCGCAGCACCAGCGATCGGCTGGTTCCATATTCCATGTTCACTGATCCCCCGCTCGCCCGCGTCGGGCTGAGCGAAGGCGAAGCCGAACGCCAAGGTGTTATCGTTCGCGTCGCAAAGCTGCCAATGGACTCTGTGCTTGGGGCGCAGGCGACCGATCAGAGGCAAGGCTTTATGAAAGCTCTTGTTGGCGACAGCCACGATCGCATCCTTGGCTTCACGATGATTGGTGCCGCGGCCGGTGAAGTTATGGCTGCGGTGCAAATCGCAATGTTGGCACGCCTTTCCTGCTCAACCCTTGCTGACGCGGATTTTGCGCACCCAACGATGGCCGAAGGGCTGAGCTCATTGTTTTCGAGCGTGCCACCTCGCGCGGTGCAACAGACCAAATCGAAGGTAGCTTAGTGATATCATGATCTCGATGACGCAACTGCCGCCACACCCCGGGCTCGGTCGCGCCCACCCGCAGGGACCAGGACGATTCCGGCGGCAGCAGACACAGTAACCGCTGTATAGCTTTCGAACCAGATGAGCGCGTCGCCAATGCGACCGCTTGTCCAAATGATAGTCGAGCGACTTCGCATGTGTGGTGTCCAGGAATACGCACCTAATTACCGGCTGACCCCGGGGTTGGGCACACAAGACCTCGAGCGGCGCTCTCCTAAATTGGCGCGGCTCGGGTGTCTCTTCGTAGAGGAATAGGATCAAAGCGCCGAGCAAAGGGACTGGTGACGGAGTGGCGACGCTTCTCCAAGTCTATCGCTCGCGTTCATTCATGAAGACCTGCCAGGCAGGGCGCCGGCGAACTCCGCGGTGGTGACGACGGCCGCCTGCTTCGCGATGACGATGTCGAGCAGCATTGCATGCACCTCTCCATCTGGGTCGGCGCAGCAATCGCGGACGACGACCAACCGATAATCC
>JAQGKJ010000184.1 GCA_028290165.1 Bradyrhizobium sp.
CCGTGAAACCGACCTCCTCGATCCTCTCCCCGCGCCGCACCGTCGACCGCTCCGGCGCCGACACCGACATCACGACAAAGGGCCGCCACGACCCCTGCGTCGGCATCCGCGCGGTGCCGGTCGGCGAGGCCATGATGGCGTGCGTGCTGGCGGATCATTTTCTGCGGCATAGGGGACAGGTGGGGGGCTAGATGCGCCGATGACCGCCGATTTTGGCATTTCACTGAGGCATTGATTTTACCTTGAGATGAAGAACGCGTTGGCATTGGAAAAATAATGCCCGTTGGCATATACTCAGGACATGCGCCGCGATGAAGTCATTTCAAAACTGAAGGAAACTGAACCCGCCCTGCGGGATTTCGGGGTGGCCGCGCTTTACCTATTCGGATCGCATGCCCGCGATGAAGGCGAATCCAGTTCCGATGTGGATGTCTTCGTCGACCCGGCTTCCGACCGCGACTTTGGATTTCTGCCGTTCATGGATGCGTATGAAACCATCCAAAAGGCGTTTGGCGACGCGGTCGAGATCGCCTATTCGACCCGCACTGGCTTGTCGCCTTACATCCTTAGGGATGTCGAACGGGAGGCGGTGCGGATTTTTTGATGGTTGCCAGCAAGAGCTCCCGCGCCCGTCTGCTTCATATTCGCGATGAGATCGAGGGCGTCGCCGTGATCGTTCGCGGCCTGTCTTTCGTGCAATACCAAGGCAGCCACATGCATCGCCGAGCGGTGGAACGCGCCGTGCAGATCGTGTCAGAAGCGCCGAAAGCGTTGCCGCGGGATTTCCTCGCCAAATACCCCAATGCGCCGTGGAACTCCATCATCGGGATCGGCAACATCTTGCGGCACGAATACCAACGCCTCGACGACAAGCAATTTTGGGAAATCGCGACAGTTCACCTGCCTCTAGTCATGAAGATCTGGTTGCCGCCATGCGCAAGCCCCGTGTTCGGGCCCGTCAGCATGAAGAAATTCGGAAAGCCGGGAACGGTGAGGCCGAGATACGCCCTGGCGTCGTCGGGGCCCCAGAACTCGTGCAACTCGCGGCCGTCCTTCCCCACGATGGTCATCGGGTGCAGCATCTTGCTGACTTTAAAACCGGTGGCGAACACCAGCGCATCCGCCGCCCAGACCTTGCCGTCCCTGGTGCGCACGCCGTCGGGCACGATGGCGTCGATCGGGTCGATGACGAGATCGACGTTTCGGCGCTTCAGCATCCTGAACCAGTAATTATCGATCAGGATGCGTTTGCCATAGGCCGGATAATCCGGAACGACTTTTTCCAGCAGGTCCGGGCGGTCGGCGAGTTCGCTGCGCATATGCCGCTCCATGAACCGCCGATGTTTCTCATTGAGCGCATTGAGCGACCGTTTTGGGTGCGGCCATTCGGGATCGACCTGCAGCGCGGCGTGAAGGCCGTCGGCAAAACCCCAGAACAGCTGGAAGCGGTACCAGCGCAGATAAAAGGGGATATTGGCGAGCGCCCATTTCTTTCCCTCGCTGACGCCCTCGTGATAGTTCGGATTGGGCACTATCCAATGCGGCGAGCGCTGGAAGATCATCAACCGTTCGACGTCGGGCGCGATACTCGGGCCGACCTGATGGCCGGACGCGCCGGTGCCGATCATCGCCACGCGCTTGCCCTGCCAGTCAAAATTGCGGTCCCACTGCGCGGTGTGGAAGGCGGGACCCGCGAATGATTGCAGCCCTGCTATGTCAGGCAGTTTCGGCCGGTTGAGGACGCCGACGGCGGACACCAGCACGCGGGCCGAGAGTTTTTGCTGCGTGCCATCGGCGCCTTGCGCCGATATGTGCCAGATCGCATCCTGCTCGTCATATCTAGCGTCGACCACTTCGGTGCCGAGCCGGATGTGCCTTCGCAAATCGTATTTGTCCGCGACGCGCTCGAAATAATTCCAGAGCTCGTCGCGCTTGGCAAAGAAATGCGACCAGTCGTAATTGGGCTCGAACGCATACGAATAAAAGTGGTTCGGCGTATCGACGCCGCAGCCGGGATAGATGTTCTCATACCAGGTGCCGCCGACGGCATCGTTCTTCTCGAGGATGACAAAGGCGATCCCGGCCTCGCGCAGCTGAATGCCTGCATAGAGACCCGACATGCCGGCCCCGATGATGACGACCTCCGTGCCTTGCAGCGCGGCCGGGTCCGGAGCCTTGCGCCATTTCAGGCTGCGCGATGGCAGGCCGTCGTCGGTCAAATCCTCGCGCATCATCGCGATATATTCATCGGGAACCGCTTCCCCGGTCGCGACCGCCATCATCTCGCGCAACAGCGCGTCGTCGGCCTGCCGGGACGGAACCGTTCCGCTGCGCGCGATCTCCGCCAGCACCTCGCAGAGCCGGTCGCGGACCTGCGCCCGAAGCTCTTCGGGCATGAATTCCTGGTAGCTCATGGGGCCGCGGATGAAGGGCTTTGCGGCTTCCAGCCAATGCTTTTCGCCTTTGAGCTGCACCAGCACCAGCAGCAGGGTTGCCGGATCGGCCGCCTCCAGCGCGCGGCGCAGGGCGGCATTGTCGCCCGATGTTTGCCGTTCAAACTCCAGCATTTTTCGCGTCCGCGGTTTCGCCGTCGCGGACTTTGCCCTACGGCGGCCGAAACGCAAAGCCCTTGTATCGGCTTGACGTTTCCGAAACTTGCGCCGCAAATGCTGTTCCCATGAACGCAACCGAACTGAAGAATATCAGCGACTGGCTGATCGACGGCGCGAGGTCCGCGGCGAGCCCCCCGCAGATGGTGGCCGAATTCTGCGAACGCCTGGTGCGGGCGGGCCTGCCGCTATGGCGTGTCGGCCTGTTCGTCCGGACACTGCATCCCGATATTCTCGGCATCAATTTCATCTGGAAGCCAGGCACCGAGGTCACGGTCGGCACCGCGGATTTCGGTCTGCTGGATTCACCGGAATTCATCAACAGTCCGCTGGCGATCGTATTTGGCGAGCGCCGGGAGGTCAGACATCACATCGACGATCCCGAAAGCAAACGCTTTCCTTTTCTCGATGACATGCGTGCCGAAGGCGTCACGGACTATATCGCCCTGCCGCTTCTCACCACCGACGGCTCGGCTCACGCATCGAGCTGGACCACCCGGCACCCGGATGGATTTTCCGACGAACAATTGAGTGGACTGCGATCGCTGATGCCGCCGCTGGCGCGGCTCGTCGAGATCACAAACCAGCGCCGGAGGGCTTCGATCCTGCTCGATACCTATGTCGGCAACCGCGCCGGCGAGCGCATCCTCGGCGGGCAGATCAGGCGTGGCCACACCGAGACGATGCATGCCGCGATCTGGCTGTCGGATCTGCGCGGTTTTACGGCGCTGTCCGACCGGCTGCCGTCTGAGACCGTGGTGGATATTCTCAATCTATATTTTGACTGCCAGGTGTCGGCGATCCGAACACACGGCGGGGAAGTCCTGAAATTCATGGGCGACGGGCTACTCGCGGTGTTTCCGATCTCGGAAGCGGACGGCAATAGTCAGCAGGTCTGCTCGCGCGTGCTGGAGGCGGCGCGCGAATCCCGCGCCAGCGTCAAAGCGATGCAGTACAAGGTCGCGGAAACCGTCGAGCGCTTTCGTTTCGGGGTTGCGCTGCATGTCGGAAAGATCCTGTACGGCAATATCGGGGGCGGCAACCGGCTCGACTTCACCTGCATCGGTCCGGCCGTCAATCTCGCCGCAAGGCTGGAAAAAATCGCCGGCCGCCTTCATCGCACGATCGTGGCCTCTGAGGGGTTTGCGGGCATATGCGCCGGCGGCTGGACTGAACTCGGCGAATTTCCGATCGCGGGCTTCTCGAAGGCCGAGCGCGTCTATGGATTGGCGGACGAAACGCCGGGCGGCTGAAGCCGGCCCCTCACTTATTCGGACATTGCCGGTAACCGAATTTCCGGATCATGTCGCGGCCCGACATCACGTGAAATTCCAGCGTGTCCAGGTAATGGTGCGCCGTTACGTAGTCGCGCAGGCTCGCATTATAGGCGTCCAGCACGCCCCGTTAGGGGCGCCGAGACATTCCTGTTGCTGTCGTGTGCGGCATGAACAACAGCGTGGCGTTGCGGTCGATGCAGACATTCCTGATGCCGAGGAACAGCGTGCAGGACGACTGGCAGTGGCCTTCGATGCGAAACAGCTCGCCCGATTGATTGTATTGGCTGACGACAGGGTCGAAGCGCGCGTATTTTCCGCCCCTCTCGAAGCCGGCGTTGCTGCCGGCCACCGCCGAATTGGCGAACATCAGCAGCATCGCAGCAATGAATTTTCTCATAAAACATTATTCCTCGGGCTCGGTGGTGAACAATAGCGGATAGCCCTTGGCGCGGCCGGCGTCGGTCGCGCGTGTCGCCTTGGTCTCGGCAACGTCCTTGGTGAAGACGGCGACCACGCAGACGCCGCGCCGGTGCGCGGTTATCATGACCTTGTGGGCCTGGTCCTCGGTCATGCGGAACTCCGCTTTGAGGACCGTGACGACAAATTCACGCGGCGTGTAATCGTCGTTGACCAGGATGACCTTGTGCAGGCGCAGACGTTCGGTCTTGGTCTTGACCTTGGTTTTCGGCTTGGTAACGGCATCGATCATTCCAGCTAGCAGCTCCAGACGTTGTCCTGACGGTTTCGCAAAGGCCAGCCACCCCAAGAATACAGGCTCCCGGCCCGCCGCGGAACCGGCTGTTTTGTGATGGCTTCATTGCAGCGGCGGCACCGTGCGCAGATAGGCAACGATATCGGCGAGGTCGGCTTGCTCTAGCTCTGCATAGTACTTGTAGGCCATCGGCGGCTTCAGCATGACGCCCCCTGTTGACGAGACACTGTATCGCATGACGAAGCCGGAAAGTCCGCAGCGTTTGCACCGGCAAAGCGGCAGCCTTGGTGAAATTATGGCGGCCAACTAACTTGAATGTGTAGAGAGAAGCGATGTTCCTGCTTTTCCATCAGTGGTTTGCGTGTCACCATTACATCATTCGACGGGAGGGCCGCTTATGCGCTGGTATGTCTCGATCGGGGCGGTGCTTGTCGCGGCGGCGATGGCCGGCGGCGACGTCGCGGGTGTCGCCGCGCCGAACCCAAGGAATCAATCGAGCAATCAGTCGGGCCATCAACTGGCGGCCAACGACGCAACGCCATCCGTCGACGTCGAGCTGATCCTCGCGGTCGACGTTTCCTACTCGATGGACATGGATGAACTCGCGATACAGCGCGAGGGGTACGCGCAGGCCATCGTCTCCAAGGAATTTCTGCAGGCGCTAAAGACCCTGCCAAACGGCAAGATTGCCATCACCTATTTCGAATGGGCGGCGTCAAGCGACCAGAAGGTCATCATTCCCTGGCGGTTGATCGATGGCCCGGAAACGGCTGACGCGGTCGCCAGCGAGATCATGAAGACCCCGATCCGCCGGGCGTCGCGCACCTCGATCTCCGGCGCGATCAATTTCGCGATGCCGCTGTTCGACGAAGACCCGTATCACGGCTTGCGGCGCGTCATCGATATTTCCGGCGACGGGCCCAACAATAACGGCGCCCCCGTCGCCGGCGCGCGCGACGCGGCGCTTGCGAAGGGCATCGTCATCAACGGCCTGCCGATCATGGTCAAGGAGCCGTCCTACTCCACCATGGATATCGACAACCTCGATTACTACTACGAGGATTGCGTCATCGGTGGCCCCGGCGCCTTCGTGGTCACGATCAAGGACCGCGAAAAATTCAAGGAAGCGATCCGCACCAAGCTGTTGCTCGAAGTCGCCGGCCGCCAGCCGGAACGTCCGGTCGTGCCCGCGGCGGCGGCAGCGGCGAAAGAGCCGCGCGTGAACTGTCTGATCGGCGAGAAGATCTGGCAGGACAGGTGGGGGCGGTGAGTCGTTTCTTGTAGCCCGGATGGAGCGTAGCGAAAATCCGGGAATGCCGCGAACGATAGCCGTGTCCCCGCTGCGCTTCATCCGGCTACAGGCTCATCTCCTGAACCGCGCCACCAATTCCACATGCGGGGTGTGGCGGAACTGATCTACCGGCGTCACGCCCTCGATCTTGTAACCGCCGTCGATCAAAATCTTCGCGTCACGCGCAAAGGTCGTGACATTGCAGGACACCGCGACCACCGTCGGAATC
>JAQGKJ010000223.1 GCA_028290165.1 Bradyrhizobium sp.
TTAACTTCGTCCTTGGCGTTGCTACCGGCATCACCATGGAATTCGAGTTCGGAATGAACTGGGCTTTCTACTCGCACTATGTTGGCGATATTTTCGGCGCGCCGCTCGCCATCGAAGGGCTGATGGCTTTCTTCCTGGAAGCAACCTTCGTCGGTCTCTTCTTTTCTTTTTCGGCTGGGAAAAAATGTCCCCGCGCGCTCATCTCGCCGTCACCTGGCTGGTGGCGCTCGGCAGCAACCTGTCCGCGCTATGGATTCTGATCGCCAACGGTTGGATGCAGAATCCGGTCGGCGCCGTTTTCAATCCCGATACCATGCGCATGGAGGTGAGCGATTTCGCGGCCGTGCTGTTCAATCCGACCGCGCAGGCCAAGTTCGTACATACCGTGTCCGCAGGTTATGTCTGTGGTGCTACTTTTGTACTGGCTATTTCGTCCTTCTACATTCTGCGCGGCCGTTACCAAGAGATCGCTAAAAGGTCGTTCGTGATCGCGTCGGCGTTCGGCGTCGCGGCCACTCTTTCGGTCATCGTGCTCGGCGACGAAAGCGGATATACAATCACCGACAACCAGAAGATGAAGCTCGCCGCCATGGAGGCGATGTGGCAGACCGAACCTGCGCCGGCTTCGCTCACCGCATTCGGCATTCCGGACATGCAGGCGCACACGACGCGCTATGCTGCCAGCATCCCTTGGGTGCTGGGACTGATCAGCACCCGTTCGACCGACCAGCAGATCCCCGGCATTTTCGATCTCGTGCAGAGGGCCGAGGGGAAGATCCATAACGGCGTTGTCGCCTATGACGCGTTGCAGAAGCTCAAGAAGGACCATGCCGACTCGGCAGCCCGCGCCGTCTTCGACCGAACCCGTGGCGATCTTGGCTACGCTTTGCTGTTGAAGCAATACATAGAAGACCCCTTACAAGCGACGCCGCAGCAGATTCACGATGCGGCCTGGTCCACGGTGCCCAGCGTCCCGTCTATCTTCTTCACCTTCCGCTTTATGGTGTTGTTCGGCTTCGCGCTGCTTGCCGTGTTCTTGATCTCGCTTTGGTACACGATGCGGGAGGTTGAGGCGCCGCGCTGGCTGTTCCAGCTCGCGCTTTGCGCTTTCCCGCTGCCCTGGCTCGCCGCGGAATTGGGCTGGTTCGTCGCCGAGTTCGGACGGCAGCCCTGGATCATCGACGGCGTGTTGCCGACCTTCCTCGCCACCTCCGAGCTCGGCGTTTTCAATCTGGTACTGACTATCATCGGCTTTACGGCCGTCTATGGTGTGCTCGCCGTCATTGAAGTCAGGCTGATGCTGGAAGCTATCAGGAAGGGTCCTGACGCGGTGACAGGCGAAGCAGGTTCTCTCCGGGACATCACAACGACAGCCGGCTACGGCGTCGCCGCAGCTGAGTGATCCCTTACACCCTGGTCAAGGAACACAGTCATGATCCAAACTCTTTTCGACTACGCCACACTGCGCTTGATCTGGTGGGTTCTGCTCGGCGTCCTCCTCATTGGCTTTGCCGTCACCGACGGCTTCGACATGGGCGTTGGCGCGCTTTTGCCCTTCGTGGCGAAGACCGACACCGAGAGACGTGTCGCTATCAATACCATCGGTCCAGTTTGGGAAGGCAATCAGGTCTGGTTCATCCTTGGCGGCGGAGCGATCTTTGCAGCTTGGCCGGCGCTTTACGCCCTGAGCTTTTCCGGCTTTTACCTCGCGATGTTTTTGGTGCTGTTCGCGCTAATCCTCCGCCCGGTCGGCTTTAAGTATCGGTCGAAGCGCGAGGGTATTGCGTGGCGTCGGAACTGGGACTGGGCGCTTTTTGTTGGCGGCGCAGTGCCGGCGTTGATTTTCGGGGTCGCGGTCGGCAACGCGCTTCAAGGCGTGCCCTTCCATTTCACCGACGATCTGAGGCCAATCTACGAAGGTACGCTGTTCGGACTGCTCAATCCGCTGGCGTTGTATTGCGGGCTAGTGTCGCTCGCGATGTTGGTCATGCATGGCGCAGCATGGCTCAGTTTCAAAGCGGAAGGCCCGGTGGCTGATCGCGCCGCGGCGTTCGGATCGAAGGCGGCGCTGGTCACCGCCATACTGTTCGCGTGCGGCGGCATTTTGATCTGGCTCGGCGCGTTCGGTGGGTATCAAGTGACGAGTCCGATCGCATGGAACGGCCCATCCAATCCCCTTGGTAAAGGTGTCGCGATTAATTCGGCAGCCTGGCTGCAAAATTTCCGCGCCACGCCGTGGCTCGCGATCGTACCTGCGATCGGCATCGTCGCGCCACTGCTGGCTGCGGCAGGCTTCAGCGCACGCCAAGCGGGCCTGACTTTCCTCGCCTCCAAGCTTGGGGTCGCCTGCATCATCGCGACGGTCGGCCTGTCCATGTTTCCTATCATCTTGCCGTCGAGCACCCACCCAAGCGATTCGCTGACCGTGTTCGACGCCTCGTCGAGCCAGGCGACGCTTCGCAACATGCTGATCGCGACCGCAATCTTTTTGCCGATCGTGCTCGCCTACACGGCCTGGGTCTACAAGGTGCTGTGGGGCAAGGTCAGCGCAACAACTATCCTCAAGGCCGGTTCGTCGGCCTATTGAGCAAGCGTAAGTGGAGATAAAACGATGTGGTATTTTGCCTGGATGTTGGGCCTTGGATTTGCGGCCACTGTGGGCATTCTCAATGCGCTTTGGTACGAGCTTCGTACGGTTCGCGAAAAGGATGAGGTCAGCACACCTCCGCTGCCGACGCCCTGATAAGATACAAAAGAGAGGGGTCTGTATCTTCCCTGGTGGACCGGGAATTACGACCGCGCCCTGGACACGGCGAAGATGTTGGGTCTAGGCAGCCGGTTTACCGATCCGGCGGGGGAGGCGCTCAAACGGCTCCAAGTCTCGATGGGCGTCGCTGGGATCGACGCTGCGATGCGCGCTGCCATGACGCCGATCGTCGAGCCCGTCCGGGACTTCTCAATCAATCAGTTCCGTCTCCCGGATCCGCCAAAGCCCGAGGAGTTCTACTACGCGTCCTGGCCGACGATCCGCCCGGTTCAGAAAGGCGCGCTCACGTGCCAACTGTGGCGCCATCAAACTGACGACGAGATATTCGAGTTCAAAGTCGTGTTCGGCAAGAACGGCGACGCGCGCGGCGTTGTCGAATGCGCCGTGCATGCCGACAATCTCACAGAACCGCGGCAGGCGAAGGTGATCGTGGAGCGCAAAATCGAGAGCATCGGAATGTTCGACCTGGCCGAGGCCATGGTCGACGCGTCCGGCTGACGTCGCCCCGGCGGGGGCGATGTGATGTGTCCCGGGGATATTATTCCGGCTTCCAGGGTCTTAATTGCTTCCGAATGGGGACGATTTCGGCGCCTCGGCTACCGTTTGTGGCAGCAGTTCCGGCAGTTTAGGCTTGGCGCAAATTCAGTTGGACAGCGCGCAGATTGAATTGGGATTTGCAACAACCGCCGTCGCAACCGTTGCCGAACAGGCCACGTTTTTCCGAGCGCATGCGCTCGAGCTCGCTCTGGACCTCGGAGCGGCATCGCTTCGATCGCGGCTTTGAGCGCCTCGGCGTTCATGCGACGCTCCCGACCGTATGCCGCTCGGGCTCACGGTTATGGGTAGAGGCGTTCGTGAGCGGCCAGGGGGAGGGGTGCGGATTTGCACGCAATCTGCACGCGGCACCGCGGATTTCGGAAAACCGTGAGGGGATGCAGTCGTGCTAAGTTGTTGAAAGTGCGTGCAGTGGTGATGGGGCCGGTGCGTTCGGGACGCAGGGGTCGCAGGTTCAAATCCTGCCACTCCGACCAGAAATCATCAGGTTTTTTGTTCTGATTGGTGGCGCTGCCCGAGTCAACCACCGATTCAACCACCGAAACGTACCGGCTCGCGGGTAGATATCGACCCGACTGAGGCGCGCGCCGATCTCGACGCCCAAGTTGGTGCGGGCGAGGTGGCCCTCGGCGCCGAAGCGGCGCGTGTGCGTCCCGCCCGGTGGTTCCGCGCACTGAAACACGCCGATCCGGATTTGGCGCAGCAGGGCCGCAGCCAAGCGCAGCGCTGGTGCGATGAGGGAGGTCTCGTTCGTTGTGCATTTAGCGGGAGATGAACGGAAAGAGCGCATGTGGTGTGTACATTGGCGGGATCGTTACGCCTCAGCGTTAGCGTCCAATGGCGTGCGGCGGGATCGAGAATGATTCAAAGCCATTTGTCTCGATCGCACCATGGCCTAAGCAAGAAGCAAACCTGGATGGTGCTTCTCATTGGCGCGCTCGCGGTGCTGCCGCGTACGACAAGCTCGCAGCTAGCTACCTCGCATTCATCCAACTTCCATCGATCAGGCTATGGCTGCGCATTAATGAGTCCACGGCTTAGCTTTGTGTCCTATTTCAACAACTCGCGTGTGATAAAGCTGCATTCGAATACGGCCGAAAGAATGACTGATCACCGATGCAGTTACCTCGGCTTGCCTGCGAACAATCCATCAAATCGAAATGAATACCCGGCTCCGACAATGTAGCTCGGGGCATTGTGGTTGAGTCCGAAAGCGACATGGAAATCGACCTGTTGAGTTGGGCTCAGATGATACGATCCGCCCGAATTGAGAAGCTGGCTCGGACTCGCGTTCTCAGGGTAATCGCCAACGTATTCCACAAACAGGCTCGCCCTCTCGGTCACCTTCTTTTCGATCACGAAGGTCGTTTCCGTGATGCGTTTGGTTGTTAATTCGGAGGGGCGGAAGAACTCGGTGAGCATGCCGCTCAGGCCCCAACCATCGTGCAATTCCCACGACCATGGCATTTGCAGATAGGGCTGTGCGCCACGGCCTGCAATGTCGAGCGCACCGGTCGGGAGCGCCATGCCGAACACCAAGGACAAGTCGATCTTCCCCGGTATCGGACTAACCTGCCACTTTATCGCTGGAGCAACATCCGAAAACCCCGAACTTCCCGGCCCTCGCACATTCGCGAAGTACGTCGGTAGATCCACCAATAGCTCAAGACAGGGTGCTATTCCCAGGCGCCATCTGGTGTCTGTACCATCAACGATTCGACGGCCGTCCCGAGCGCTAAAGTTCACGCCATTCTCGCTCTGAAAACTGCCCACGGGCACGACGAGACTGGAGTTCGTGACATCCGGCCGGTCCGTCGCGATTTCATCCTTGGCGGTTGGGCAAGAGTCCGCCCGTGCGTCAACCGAGCCGAGGATCGCAAACGTCGGCAGCAGAAATTTCAGGAGATTGGGTCTGCTCACGGAAACCCTGATCGAAGTGGCTATAAGGTGTGGGACATTGGCGAGGCAGCTCCAACTTCTTGGTCTTCTGCGACAGCGCGGATGCGTCACTAGGACAAACGCCGGCGGCTCGGAATTATTCCCAGCTACCCTGTAGCTCGGGCCAGAGCTGTCTGTGTGTAGTGGTCGATCATTGGGGGCATGCCCGCCACCCTAAGTTGCGTGCAAGCTGGGTAGAAATACTGGAACTCTTAGCCAATTGTTAGAGGTGAAGCGCTTAGTTGTGCGCCGAACCGGAGAAAACCAGCAGTGCTTACCAAGCTCTCCATCAGCGCGAAGCTTTTCGCCATCGTTTCCTTCCTGTTTCTGGCAATCGGCACCACCGGCGGGCTGGCATTCCTGCAGATGCGCGCGA
>JAQGKJ010000033.1 GCA_028290165.1 Bradyrhizobium sp.
CAATATCTCCACCGACAAACCGCTCGAATTGACCGTTCCAACCACCATACCCCGACGCGCCGATGAATTAGCTGGGTAAGCTAACTCCATTGTCGGCACAAGGCGGACGCGGGTTCGCTACTGGCTAGCCGTTGTGTCCCCTATCAAGCACAACGCAACGGCTCGATCACGGTGGCGACGCCGGGCTCAAGCAACTTCAAGCGCGACCCGAAGCCGAGCGTGTCGAAGGAGGCGCGCAAATCGTTGCCATTCTGGCGGAAGTGCGCCCATCCGTCGGTGTGCAGCGGCACGATCACCGCGTCCGGAAAGGCGCGCGCGGTTTCGATGGTGTCGTTGGTATCCATAGTAAGATGGAACGGCCCGCGGGTCTGCGCCGCGCCCGCGAACGGCAGCACCACGCCGGGCTTAAACCGCCGCGCGACTTCGGCGACGCCATCGTACCAGACCGTATCGCCGCTGATGTAGATCGGCGAAATGCTGTTGTCTTTCGAGGTCAGCACAAAACCGATGACGTCGCCGGACAGCGGTTCGATGCCGGCCGGGCCGTGGCGGGCGGGCGTCGCCGTCACGGTCAGCGAGCGGCCGTTGCTGCCTGCCAGTTCCGTCACCTGCCATGGCGCCAAGCCTTCGGCGTGGCCGCCGAGCCGCTTGGCGCCGGCAACCGTGGTCAGCACGCGCTTGGCATGGCCAAGAAAATCGCGGCCTCCGTGATCGAGATTGTCGGCGTGCTGGTCGTGGCTGAGTAGCACGGCGTCGATCCTGCCCACGGCTTCGGCACTGACCGCGGGGGCGGTGAGCTTCTCGAGCTTGACATGCGGCAATTGATAGCCGCCCGGCGCATCGAAGGTCGGATCGGTGAGGAGGCGAAAGCCGTCGATTTCGATCAGCGCGGTGGGACCGCCGACCAGGGTGATACGTGGTGAATTCATGGGGACCTCACTGCTTGATGGCCGCGACCGCGGAGGGACGCGTCACCAGATAAATGCCGAGCGCCACCGGAACGATCCCGACGAGGTCGCGAATTTCCACGTGCTCGCCCAGAACCATCCACGCGAACAGCATGCCGAGCGGCGGCATCAGGAAATGATAGGCGCTCGCGGCGGTGGCGCCGCACACTTTCAGGAGATGAAACCACAAAAGATAAGCCAGGATCGATCCGCCCAGCACCAGGAACGCGAAGGCCCCCAACAGCCGCATGCTCGGCACGATATCGGTGACCGTTGAAAAGGTGAGCGCGACAGGGAGCAGCACGACACCGGCCACCAGGTTCTGCACGCCGTTGCCGGTCCAGAGGCTGCCCTTCGGTGCCAGCAGTTTGAACAGGATGGTGCCGAGCACGATCGAGGCCAGCGATGCCAAGGTGAAGAGAATGCCGTGCCAGCTATCGGTGCCGACCGACAGGCGATGCCAGACAATGAAACTGACGCCGGTGATGCCGAGCAACAGCCCTGCCATCTTGCGCCAGTTCAGCGGTTCGCTGAGAAAAAGCGCGGCCAGCACGGCCGTGAACACCGGATTGGCGCTGACGACGAGGCCGCCCAGACCGGCCGACACCGTCTGCAGCCCGGTATAGCCAAGGCCGAGATAAAGCGCGTTGTTGGCGAGGCCGAGAACCGCAAACACCAGGGTATCGCGCCATGACAGCGGCCACCCGTCACGGCGCAGCGCCGAAATCCCGAGGATCAGAATTCCCGCAAGTGAAAAACGCACCGTCAACAGGATGAGCGGCGGACAAGACGTGACGCCGATTTTCCCTGCGATAAAGGCAAAGCTCCAGAGCAGGCAAAACAGGCCGATATAGATCGGCAGCGGATTGAAGGCGGCGCGGGGAACCGCAACCGACGGCGCGAGCGACATGGGAATTCTCCTCTGCACCCGATTTAGGCTCGCACCTTGATATTTGGAAATTAAATGATAAACTAAAGTTCAGTGGAAATATGAATGGGCAGCGACATGCTCGATCTCGAATTGCTGCGGAGTTTTGTCTCGGTGGTCGATTCCGGCGGTTTTACGCGCGCCGGCGAGCGTGTTCACCGCACGCAGTCCACCGTCAGCCAGCAGATCAAGCGGCTGGAAGACGATGTCGGCCAACCCTTGCTGAACCGCACTGGCAAGGACGTGACCCCGACCGAAGCCGGCGAACGGCTGTTGTCCTATGCACGGCGGCTGTTGTCGCTCGCCGAAGAAGCCCGCGATGTGGTGGCGCGGCCGGGCCACGAAGGCGCCGTGAGGCTCGGCGTTCCCGAGGATTTTGCCGCCTATCGGCTGACCAAGCTGCTGGCGTCATTTTCGCGCTCCCATCCCGGCCTGCGACTCGATGTTCGCGCCGATCAAAGCACGTATCTCAAGCGCGATCTCGAACGCGGCGACCTCGATCTGGCGCTGTTCAAACGCGCGGCCGGCGAAAAAAGTGGCATCGCGGTGTGGCCGGAGCGAGTGCATTGGGTGACCAGCAAAAGCCGTCCGCGCAATACAAGCGCAGGCCCGATACCGCTGATCGGTTTTCCCACCGGCTGTCTGTACCGGGCGGGCGCAATCCACGCGCTGGAAAGCGCCGGCCGCTCGTGGCACATGGCCTATACCTCGTCGAGCCTCGCCGGCATTCAGGCCGCGGTCGCGGCCGGAATGGGCCTGAGCATCCTATCCGAGATAGCGATCCAGGCCGATCACCGCGTGCTTACCGCCCAAGACGGTTTTGCGCCGATCGACAGGACCGAGGTGGCGCTGGTGGCGTCCCCCAACGCGAGCCCCGCGACGTTACGGTTGGCCGATCGCCTCGCCGAGTTCTGCAATAATGTGCAGGCTAAGGCGGCTTAACTTCACCTCTCCCTCCGGGAGATGTCGGCGCGATCCGCCGGGTGAGGGTTTCAGGCCTAT
>JAQGKJ010000246.1 GCA_028290165.1 Bradyrhizobium sp.
GCCACCGAGCATATCCCGGAGATGCGCACCATCATCGAGCGGCTGGTGCAGGGCGGCTTCGCCTATGTCGCCGAAGATCACGTGCTGTTCTCGCCGCAGGCAATGAATGCTGCGAATTCCATTTTGCCGCGCTATGGCGCGCTGTCCAAACGCACGCTCGATGAGATGATCGCGGGCGCGCGCGTCGATGTCGCGCCCTACAAGCGCGACCCCGCCGATTTTGTCCTTTGGAAACCGTCAAAGCCGGGCGAGCCGTCATGGCCGTCGCCGTCAGGGATCAAGGCGGAGGGGCGTCCGGGCTGGCACATCGAGTGCTCGGCGATGGCGTGGAAGCATCTCGGCGAACAGTTCGACATCCATGGCGGCGGAATCGATCTGGTGTTTCCGCATCACGAGAACGAACTCGCCCAAAGCTGCTGCGCCTTTCATGAAGACCGCATGGCAAATGTCTGGATGCACAACGGTTTTCTGGAAGTCGAAGGCGCAAAGATGTCGAAGTCCGAAGGCAACTTCGTGACGATCAGGGACTTGCTGGAAACGGATAAGTTTGGCGGCAAGTTGTGGGATGGCCCTACATTGCGATTTGCAATGCTCAGAACTCATTACCGTTCTCCAATCGATTGGACCGTAAAGGCGCTAGAAGAATCTAGGCGGACAATTCTCAACTGGGCAAATATTTTGGAACGCGCCTCTACATCTTTTGTATCTGAGGGCACTCCAGCAGCGTCGATCATAAGCGCTTTATCGGATGATCTGAACACTCCCATGGCCATCGGTGAGATGCACAGGCTGGCAGACGCTGCTCGGAAAGGAGATTTCGCGGCAGCACAATCGCTCCACGATTCCGGAAAATGGCTGGGTATCATCGATATGAATTTGATGTCCTCATCCGACCTTGCTTCCGGTGGTCAAGCGGCGGGGCAATTCATGCCGACCGAATTTCAAAGTGTAGTGAACGCGAAGGTTGATGCCCGCAAGTCAGCGCGGGCACGAAAAGATTTTAAGGAATCCGACAGGATTCGCGACGAACTCGCTGCCATGGGTGTTGCGCTGAAAGACGGCAAGGACCCTGTCACTGGCGAGCCCACTACCACCTGGGAGATTGCGCGATGAGCCGTCCCGACACGCCTTTTCCAAGACACTGGCGCTATTACATCGTGATCAAATGGGCGGTCATCGCGGCCGCCGTCGTGCTGGCGCTAAAACTGTTTGGAGTATTCTGAGGCGATGGGACAGGCGCTGCCCAAACCCGCTCTGCGGCCGTATCTCAGCGAAGATACGCCCGTGCTGGCGGCGATCTTTGTCGCCAGCATCGAGCAGTTGACCGGTGACGATTACAGCGAAGCGCAGCAGGAAGCCTGGGCCAGCGCCGCCGACGACGAGGAGCAATTCGGCAAGCGGCTCGCCTCCGAACTCACGCTGATCGCCACGCTGCAGAATTCGCCGGTCGGATTTGCCTCGTTAAAGGGCGCCGACCACATCGACATGCTTTATGTTCACCCGAGCGCGGTCGGGCAGGGCGTGGGATCGATGCTGAGCGAGGCGCTGGAAAAGCTCGCCGGCGGCCGCGGCGCGAAGAGCCTCACGGTCGATGCCAGCGACAACGCGCTGGAGTTCTTTTCCAAGCGCGGGTACGTCGCCAAACAGCGCAACACCGTGACGGTCAATGGCGAATGGTTCGCCAATACCACGATGCAGAAGACGCTGGGTGACGGCGCCAAGCCGGGAGCTCCCACATGAGCCGCGAACGCCTTTATCTGTTCGATACCACGCTGCGCGACGGCGCGCAGACCAACGGCGTCGATTTCACGCTGCATGACAAGCAGTTGATCGCAGGCATGCTCGACGAACTCGGCATCGACTATGTCGAGGGCGGCTATCCCGGCGCCAATCCAACCGACACCGAATTCTTCGCAACCAGGCCGAAGCTCGATCGCGCCAGCTTCACCGCGTTCGGCATGACGCGGCGCCCTGGCCGCTCGGCTTCGAACGATCCGGGCCTGGCGGCGCTGCTGGAAGCCAAGGCCGACGCGATCTGTTTTGTCGCGAAGTCTTCCGCCTATCAGGTGCGCGTCGCGCTCGAGACCACCAACGAGGAAAACCTCGCCTCGATCCGCGATAGCGTGAAGGCGGCAAAGACCGCCGGGCGCGAAGTGATGCTCGACTGCGAGCATTTCTTCGACGGCTACAAGGAAGACCCGCAGTTCGCGCTGGCCTGCGCCAAAGCGGCGTATGATTCCGGCGCCCGCTGGGTGGTGCTGTGCGACACCAATGGCGGCACCATGCCGCACGAGGTCGAGACCATCGTCACCGAGGTGACAAAACATATTCCGGGCGATCACGTCGGTATTCACGCCCACAACGACACCGAACAGGCGGTGGCCAATTCGCTCGCCGCGGTGCGCGCGGGCGCGCGCCAGATCCAGGGCACGCTGAACGGGCTTGGCGAACGCTGCGGCAACGCCAATCTGTGCTCGCTGATCCCGACGCTTCGGCTGAAGCGCGAATTTTCCGATGCCTTCGACATCGGCGTCTCGCCGGACAAGATGGCGACCCTGATGAAAGTGTCGCGCACGCTCGACGACATGCTCAATCGCGCGCCGAACCGCCATGCGCCCTACGTCGGCGAAAGCGCATTCGTCACCAAGACCGGCATTCATGCCTCTGCCGTGCTCAAGGATCCGCAGACCTATGAACATGTGCCGCCGGAGTCGGTCGGCAACCATCGCAAGGTGCTGGTATCCGATCATGCCGGCCGCTCCAACGTCATCGCTGAACTCGAGCGCGCCGGTATCGCCTACGACAGGAATGATCCAAAACTGGCTCGCCTCGTCGAGGAAATGAAGGACCGCGAGGCGGCGGGCTATGCCTATGAGTCCGCCAACGCCTCGTTCGACCTGCTGGCGCGGCGTACGCTCGGCCGGGTGGCTGAATATTTCCGGGTCGAGCAATTCGACGTCAATGTCGAGCAACGTTATAACGCCAACGGCCAGCGCATCACGGTGGCGATGGCGGTGGTCAAGGTCGATGTCGCCGGCGAGCACCTGATTTCGGCGGCCGAGGGCAACGGTCCTGTCAACGCGCTCGACGTCGCGCTTCGCAAGGACCTCGGCAAATATCAGAAATATATCGAGGGCCTGAAGCTGATCGACTATCGCGTCCGTATCCTCAATGGCGGCACCGAGGCGGTGACGCGGGTGCTGATCGAGAGCGAGGACGAGGAGG
>JAQGKJ010000257.1 GCA_028290165.1 Bradyrhizobium sp.
TCGGCGAACTTCGGCGCCTCCTCGTACTTGATCGATACGAGCGCATCGCCCGGGCCAAACGCAGGAAAGCGGCCGATAAACTCTAGTCGGCGAGGGGGGCCCTGTTACGAGCGACCCACCCAGGTCGATTGGCTTTGTTCGGTCATTTGACTGTGATCGCCGCCGATGGTCTCGCGTTGACCGAACGAACCCAATAGGAATGGTCTCCGGGAAAGCCAATCGTAAACCGCTGCCTTGAGTCGGCAGATGGGCGGCTCAAAGTCAAAAGGAGGACGCGTATCGCTATTTCAGATCGCTGGCCTGGCACGAAATGTCCGTGGTAACATCAGGACGCAGAATCAGTGCTGTCGATCCGATAAAGGCGATGGCCGTCAACTTTTTCGGACACCAAGTTTAGCCCAAGTTTCTTTTTGACGACGGCAGCGAAAAAGCCGCGAACGGAATGCTCTTGCCAACCTGTTGCGGCCATAATGGACGCAACAGATGCGCCTTGCTCGCGCAACATCTTGAGCACCATTTCTTTTTTCGAAACAATAGCGGTGCGCGACCGAGACGGCGGTTGATCTGTTGCCGATCCAAAAGCAGCTTTGTCAGAAACGCTAATCGTAGGCTTAGGGGGCGCGGCGGTCCTGAACGGTTTCCGCTTTTCTTTTTTAAACTGCCGTTTCCTTGCCGTCATCTGAACGTCCTATCACCAGTCGGATCTGACTGCTGCGACCAGACAGAACTCTCCGCGAGATGTTTTTTTCAGGCATAAGTGATTGCTTGACGCTTCCCACTGATCGGTGCGGAAGTTTAGTGACGCTCTGGGGCGCGCCGAAGTCCAGGAAATTTGGAGCAACATTGTGGCTCTTACTGCGCCTTTACGATAAGGAAAATGCTCGGAATTCGGAGGGGGCAAATCGCCCATCATACGCAGCCGTGCAGAACGACTCCCGAATTGCCGGTCGGGGGTGAGGATCTTTGGCTCCGTAAGTTCGAAGCCGTATGTTCTTAGACTTGTGGGAGCGTATCAACTGAGGTCCGCCGTACGGCGCCAGCGGTAGATTGACGGCGCAGGTGGCCATGCTGGGACCTATTTCAGGCGCTCAAATTTGGTCCCAGAATGGTCGACAGATATTGCTCCGGCGGTGAATGCTTGGCGGTTCGGCACCGCCAAGCTCGGTCCGCTCCCGGTCAGATGTATTTGATTATCGGCCCTTGGGCTGTGCTGATGACGATAGCTATGGGGTCTCGGCGTGGTCCGGGTCGGACGCCGCCGGCTTGGGGCCTCTCCATCGACGTCGACGCAGATTGGTCGAACATGGATCTGCCGCGAAGCAGCACGGCATGGGGAAGTTCCATATCCGGTTTTCTCGTTGCCGGCACGATCTGTCCAAGCATCGCTCCCACCCCAGCGGGCAGGCTTCGGGTAGGGCTCTTCGGAGCCGGCCCTAGTACAGGGTCGCTCGACATGAAGTCTAAGTACATCGTCAGCGCGTCGACCCGATCCGTTTCTCCGTCCGGGAAATCGACGAATTCACGAACAAAATCCCCGAACCAGGCTGCGCCGCGTTTTAACCAAACCCGGCCCCGGCGAATGCGGCGGAGATGCCTACGCAGCCTTCGGGCCTTCGACTCCCTGGGGACAACCGGTACGATGTGAAACTCGTTCTCGCTCTGCAACTGCGGGATTAAGGCCGAGCCGTTCGAGGCATCCTCGATGACCACGGCGCTTGGTCGGTACTTGCGAGCGAGTGTTTGAAATGCGCGGTACAGGGTGACGTAGTTGCAGCGCGAGCAGAACTCGTCGATGACCACATCGTGCTTGCCGATTCGAACGATAACAAGGATGGCGCTTTGACTGTTGTCGGCGCCGTCCTTTTGCGATGCGTCGATGCTGAAGACGACGGGTAGATCTGCTGGCAATTGCCGGACTTCCAGTAGAGGAAAATGCTTCGGCTTTAGGGCGTAGTCGACCTGCCGACCCACGCCTTGCTGGTAAAGCAGCCGGAACTCCGGCCGCCCGTCTTCTTCGCGTAGCTCCCGAATCCTTCGCTTCGAATACAAGCCGGGCCGCAGTTGTTCGCCTTCCGCGCGATCCCAAACCAAGCCGCCGTACTCGTAGCGTCGCGTGCGCTCGGCAACGAGTGGAAGAGCGATACGGTCCCAGCCCGATTGTTTCATCAGATGGGCGGTCAAGTCTTCATCGTGCAGCCTGTGCATGACAACAATAACCCTGCCGCCCATGGGATCACTTAGTCGGGTCATGATTTCCTTGTCAAAAATCCCGTTCACATTATGGATCCGCTTGAGCTTGTTGGCGTGCTTGATGGCGAGCGCATCATCAACAATTGCAACATCCGCACGTCGGCCGGTAATGCCGCCTTGAACGGAGCAGGCGAATAATCGGCCGCCTGCCGTCGTTTTGAAGCTGTCGACTGTGTCATGGCCCCTGTCGATACGGGCCGGAAAGAGCCGGCGATATTCGTCCGACTTCATTATCTTACGGACGGCGTCCACAACCTCTTTGGCTAGGGGGGCGTCATGGCTCGCAAAAAGGATCCTTAGTCTCGGGTCATGCCCGAACAGCCAAGCGATCAAGCAAATCGAGAAGACCGTAGTCTTGGCGAAGCCGGGCGGCATGTTGACGATGACGCGCGTCCGGTTACCCTCCGCAAATTCCTGGGCTATATGGCAGGAATACTCGAGGTAGCGATCGTTATCGAGCGGCTCGTTGCGTAGGATTTTGTGACAGACTTGAACGAACGCCAAGTAGTCCCGAGAGGCAACAGCATTTAAAGCATTTTCATTCGACATTTTTCGTACTCCTATGGCGCCTGGGCGCATGTACGGGTTGTGAACTATTTCGAGTTTGAGACGTCGTCGGTGCTGTTGCGAGGGCCTCCTTTCCGAGATTTTGGATCTGATGTTTTCGAAGTCTTGGTCGTCTCCGTGTTGTTTGATACGCGTCGCCGCTCGCGCGCCACGAATGCTGACAGGATGTCCAGATCCATCGGGTCGATAGTTTCTGGTTTTTCGTCTTGGCCGAGATCGAAATTGCGCGTCGAGGCGAGCACCGCGGTCATGGCCCGCACATTGCCCTTGATGGCTAGCGCCATCAGCGCTTTTATGAGCGCGCGTTGCTTGCTGAGGCGACGCTCGCGGCCATTCTCGCGAAGCAAAAGTCGCTCCCGCAGCTCCGCATTGAAATCTTCCTTGAAAGTCGGACGGCGCTTAGGGCGGCCCCGGGGATTACCGCTTCTTCCGGGCTTGAAACGGCGATCTTTGGGCGGACGGCCGAAGCCGACCTCGTAGTCGTCATCGGTCATGGTCTAGCCTCCTCTGCGCTGGAAGCGCGAGGCGACGTGCGCGGTCGTTGAATGTCTGGCCGGTTTCGATGAGGATGGCGTCCTGCCCGGTAGCATTTTGCCAACGTCGAATGGCGACATCGACATATCGCGGATCGAGGTCGACTCCGATGCAGGTGCGACCGGTCTCTTCGGCCGCAAGCAAGAGGGACCCGGATCCCAGAAAAGTGTCGCAAACGACGTCGCCACGTTTAGTGACGTCGCGGATCGCATCGCTGAGCAGCAGCACAGGCTTTACTGAGGGGTGGAGTGCCAGCAGCGCATCGCGCTCGGGGCCGAATGAGCTGACGCCGGCATATTGCCAGACGTTCGACCGCGATCTTCCAAAGCGGCCGAGCTCCACGTTATTGACATGCGGCTGATCGCTGGCTTTGAAGACATGGACGAGCTCGTGCTGACTCCGATACAACGAGCCCATCCCAGGGTTCGTTTTGACCCAGACGCACAAGTTGAGCAGCGGCAACCCGCAGGCGCGTGCCGCCACCGTCAGCTCTAGGGAATGACGCCAGTCGCAAAAAGCGAAAATCGGTGCGCCACCAACACTGCAGGTTTTCAGCACCTCAAGCGCGCCGCCATAGAACTCGCAAAGCTCCGCAGACGACATTTCGCCGGCCCCTTGGACAAAATCTGGGTGCTTGTGCTTGCCCCGACCGGAAAAAAACCGGGTTCGCAAGCCGTACGGGGGATCGATCAAGCTGGCCGAGGCGAGGTGCTCGCCGCGCATACGGTTGACGAAGGCCAGGTCAAGCGCGCTCCCGCATCCTACTCGATGCCGGTCCAGCTGGAAAATGTCTCCGGGCCGGGTGACTGGAGTTTCTGGGAGTGGCGGGATCCCGCTGGCCTCTTCGAGTACATTGGCGTGGGGCGCGTCGGCCTGAAATAAAAACTCAATCTCCGGCTGGTCGAAGCTGGTGAGTGCGGTGTCGAACCCGACTTCGATGAGGAAATCTAGTTCCGACTTGACCTTCAATTTGTCCCAA
>JAQGKJ010000293.1 GCA_028290165.1 Bradyrhizobium sp.
CGGATCGCGCAGCGCGCGCATCAGCGACAGCGCCGGCACCCGCGCGGCCGCATCGGCATCGCCACGGCTGAACGAGAGGAAACTGCCCTTGACGAAGGCAAAGCGGATGGCGGCGGCCATCGTGCCCGACACCGACGCCGAAGCGCCGATCATCGGCGCCACCGCGTGCTCGTGAGTGACGAGATGCGCCAGCGCGCCGGCGGCCGCGGTCACCGCCATGAAGGCGAAAAACCTGATCGCGCCAAAACGCCGCGCCAGCGCACTGCCGAACGGCAACAACCAGAGCACGTTGAAACCGATATGGCTGAGATTGGCGTGCAGCAGCGAATAGGTCACAAAGGTCCAGACCTTGGCGCCGGTGCCGCCCGGAAAATCGACCGCGAGCAGCGTCGAATCGTAGCGTTTCGGGATGAAACCGAACACGTCGATGGTCCAGTTTTCCATCTCCGGCGGCAACAGCACGCGCAGGTGGATGACCGCGAGCAGCAGGACATAGGCGGTGAGCGCGCCGGGCAGCGTCAGGATCGGTTCGCGCGGGGTGTCCGGCGGGGCGTCCGGCGGCAATTCTGGCTGGGATTCCAAGGGCTCAAGACCTAAAGCGGCTCACGCGAGCGATTGCGCCCCAATAGGCGGCTTGGCGCGACTGTGCAAGCACAGTGTCGTCAAGCTTAAGAAAATCGGCGTTCGGCCGCCGATATCGTCCCGTCGTTCCGCCGACTGGGCGGGTAAAAAGTCCGTGAGTGGGCTTTGAGCGGGCTTTGCGAAACGCCATGCAAACAAGACTTGGTAAGCCCTGGCGTAAGCGTCCGCCGGTTGGAGCAGCGACATGCACGGTCTTCAGTGAAACTTTTCTGCCCTTTGCGATGTTGGCAACGGTCGGCTCGACCGCAAAAACCGCTCTGAAAGTTGACACCGCGCATGGTTGGTAGATTGCGCGCCCCGATATGGTTCGGGTTTCTCCCAGCGTAGCAAGTCGAAAGCTGCCGCCTGCCATGATGATGAATTCAGCGATCGTCCGGATTGTCGATTTCTGCGCCCGCCATCGCTGGACGATCGTCGGTGCCGGCACCGTGGTGATGATCGGGGCCGCGGCTTTCGATGCCACGCGCTTCTCGGTCAATACCGATATCGAAGGGTTGATCTCCGAGGACCTCCCCTGGCATCAGCGACAACTCGAACTGTCCAAGGCATTTCCCCCAAAAGGCATTATTGCCGTGGTGAAGGCGCCGACCGCCGAGAATGCCGAACAGGCAACCAACGCGCTGGCGCAGAGCCTTTCCAAGAACGCTGATTTGTTTCCGGTCGTGGAGCAACCCGACAGCGGCGAATTCTTCGAACGCAACGGTTTGTTGTTTGCTCCGTTGGCCGACGTCAGAAAGAACGCCGAGGGGCTGGTGAGGGCGCAGCCCTTCATTGCTGCGCTGGCCGGTGATCCGAGCCTGCGTGGCGTCATGACGGCGCTTTCGTTTGCAGCCCGGGGCGCGCAGGCGGGCCAGATCAGGCTGGAGCAGCTTGCATGGCCGCTGTCGCTGGCCGATCAGACATTGAGTGATGTTCTGTCCGGAAAACCGGCCACATTCTCCTGGCAGGAGTTGCTGCAAGGCGACCCGTTGCCGGCCAACCAACTGCGGCACTTTGTCGAAACTGAGCCCAAGCTGGATTTTGCGGAGCTTCAGCCCGGACGCAAGGCGGAAGAAGGGATTCGCCGCGCCGCCGCCGATCTCGATCTGAAAAACAAGTTTGGCGCGACGGTTGACCTGACCGGTCAGGTGCCGATGAATGACGACCAATTCTCGGTCATCAGATACAGCGCTGTGCGCGACACGCTGACGGCGGTGTTCGGCGTCCTGATCGTTCTCTTGCTGGCGCTTCGCTCCTGGAAACTCATTGCCGCGGTCTTCTTCAGCCTGATGGTCGGCCTTGCGGCAACGGCCGCCCTCGGTCTTGCCATGGTCGGCGCCTTCAATCTGATCTCGATCGCGTTTTTCGTGCTGTTCGTGGGCTTGGGAGTAGACTTCGGCATTCAGTTCAGTGTGCGCTATCGCGCTGAACGCCACGACCACCCCGACCTGCATGAAGCTCTGCGATGGACCGCCCGCAAGGTGGGAGATCCGCTTTCACTGGCCGCAGCAGCGACGGCGGTGGCATTTTTCGCGTTTCTGCCGACCAGCTATCGCGGCCTTTCGGAGCTGGGCCTGATTGCCGGCTGCGGCATGCTGATCGCATTCGCCTGCAGCATCACGCTGATACCGGCGATGCTGGCGCTGCTCCAGCCGGCGGGCGAGCCCGCGCCGGTCGGCTTTCGAAAGCTGGCGCCGCTGGACGACTTCCTTCAGCGGCATCGCATTCCTGTGATCGCCGGCACGTTCCTCGTCGTCCTCGCCGGCGCACCGCTGTTGTGGCAGCTGCAGTTCGACTTCAATCCGGTCGACCTGCAAAGTCCGGATTCTCCCTCCGTCGTGACCTATCGCCAATTGCAGAACGATCCGGAAAGCAGCGGCACCGATGCGGAGGTATTGGCGCCGTCGCTCGAGCGGGCCGACGCCATTGCCAAAGGTCTGGCTTCACTCCCGGAAGTCTCTCGTACCCTGACGCTGAGCAGCCTCATTCCAACCGAGCAGCGGCCGAAAATCGCAGCGCTGAAGGCCGCGTCGCAACGCCTTGGCCCCGCCCTCAATCCGCCGGGCACCCAGCCTGCCCCGAGCGATCAAGACAATGTTGCCGCGATTGAAGCCGCCGCCGAGGAGCTCTCCAGGGCGGCAGGAAACGGAGGCGGCGCCGGCGCTGAAGCCGCGCGGCATGTTTCCGGCTTGCTGAGGAGTCTCGCGAGCGCAGATGCCGGCATCCGCGCCAAGGCCGAGGCCGCGATCGTGCCATCGTTGATTTACGATCTGGACCTTGT
>JAQGKJ010000357.1 GCA_028290165.1 Bradyrhizobium sp.
AATCAGCACCTTTTGGACGCTCAGTTTCAGGTCCATGTCGCGTGCACCCCGTGGTATCAATTTTCAAAACAGCGGCCCGCTCGCGGTGAGGCCGCGCGCCCCCTCCATCATCATCGCCGGCAGCAGCTCGACGAATTCCTCGATCCACCGTTTCACCAGCGAGGTGGATACCTTTACGAAGCTATGCTTTTCGCGCAGGCGATGCCCGCGCGGCTGATGGGGATTCACAATGTAGATCATTTTCGTTTGCGGCGGGATTGCAGACGTGAGCCGTTCCGGGTCGAGGTCGAAATGGCCACTACGAACTTCGAAGCTTCTCATTGAATACTTGTTCCGGCCTGCCGAAATGCCTTGATAAGATGCGTTTCGCATACCAGCAAGCATTTTCGGCATGCACGTTAGGCCGTGGAGTGTCCCACCAAGTCCAAATGGTATATCGTCGTCGATACCCATCACAAAATGTCGTGGGGATGTCCAGAACAGGTCTGACCGCAGAGATTTCGCGCCGAGACAATGATGAAAAGAAGTCCCGTCTGTCTTGGCACGCGACATGTGTCGATGTTGAGCGACGAAATAGCTGATTTCCTGAACTTCGTGCAAAGTCCAGGCCTGTTCCTCGATTGAGCGTGGAGACTGTGCATGCGCCGCGATCTGATCCTGCGAGGCGGACGCGTTCTGCGCTTCGGTGCCGAACGGCCCGAACTCATGGACATCAAGATCGCGACGAGCGGCCGGATCGAGGCGATCGGCGCGTCGCTGCCGGTCCCGGATACGGCGGAAATCCGGGACCTGGGCGGACAGCTCGTGGTGCCGGCTCTCGTTGACCTGCATCAGCACCTCGACAAGTCCCGGACGCGCGCGCTCGTCTCCAATCCGTCGGGCACCCTCTCCGGCGCATCCAAGGCTTACCAGGCCCTGGCTCCCAGCATAACGCAAGATCAGATCATCGAGCGTGCGCTGCAGACGATCGAGACCTGCAGTGCCCATGGCACTGTTGCGATCCGCAGCCACACCAATATCGAACCGCAATCGGAACTGCGCAATATCGAGGCGATGATCGCCGTCCGAGAGCGAGCCGCCGACATCATGCGGATCCAGGTCGTCGCCCATGTCACATCGAGCGCGCCCTCGATGTTCGCTGAAAGCAAGGACTGGCTGCGGGGTGCTGTGTCGCTGGGCGTTGATGTGATCGGCGGTGTTCCGGCCTTTTCGGACCGCCCGACCGAATTCATGAAGCTCCTGTTCGAGACGGCTGACCGGAGCGGCCTGCCGCTCGACATGCATATCGACGAACATCTCGACGATACGCGTCTCCTCTTTGACGATCTCGTTGCGATGACCCGCGCCTACGGCATGAGCGGTCGCGTAGTCGCGAGCCATTGTTCCGCGTTGAGCGCGCTGCTACCCGGCGAAGCGGCGCTTATCATCGACGCGCTTCGGGATGCGGGCATCGGCGTGGTCACACTGCCCGCCGCCAATCTGTTCCTGCAGGGCCGCGATGCCTCGCGCCTCGCGCCTCGTGGACTGACGCGGGTGAAAGAACTCCTAGACGCCGGAGTCGCGGTCGCCGCAGCCTCGGACAACATCCAGGATCCATTCGTCCCGTCCGGGTCGGGCGACCTGCTTGAAATAGCGCGCTGGACGGTACTTGCGGGGCAACTTGGCATGAACGATCTGCGCAAGGCGTTCGAAATGGTGAGTACCGTGCCGGCCGCTCTGATGGGGCTCGGGTCGGACTGGGGCATCCGCGAAGGGGCCCGAGCCGACCTGCTGATCGGCGACGCGGCGTCCCTAGAGGACCTCGTCGCCGGCGGTGCCCTGCAGCGGCAAGTCATGCTCGATGGCCGCGTTGTGGCTTCGACCGTTGTGGCGCGCCACACCGAAGAACATTCGCTCTCTGTTAGAGATCGCGCATGAACGCCGCGCCGGGGGGTTAGAGTGGCCCGAAGGCCGGCGGAGGAATCCGTCGCTTCGATGCCGCTTCATAGGCCGACGCCACTTTCAGAATGATATCTTCCGCGCCGGGCTCGCAGCGAAATACCAGCGAGAAAGGAAGCCCGGGCTCTGCAAGTGCCGTGGGCACATCCGATGGTGCCGATACGTAGCGTTTGCCGTCGTCGCTGAGCTTAAATACCGGATCGTAGGTGACCTTCACATAACCAGCCGGAACCAGGACTTCGGTCAGGCCGGCGTTGGGCCCCATCAGCGATTCCGGCGTCAGATTCGACGGGATATCGTATTGATGCGGATGCCCGATCAATCCCGGCGCCCAGGGCGTATGCAAGCGTACCAGCGCGTCGAGCTTGTTCTCCAGGATCACCATCATATCCGCGCGGCGCAACAATTCGCGCAGCATGATGCGTTCGTTGACGCCCTGCCGGCCCCCCAGCTTGTTACGGGGGTCGCTGACCTCTTCCCAGTTCTTGAACGCCGCGCGCTGATCGTCACCCCAGAACTTCGATCGTGCATTAAGAGCTTTCCAGTCCGCCAGTGTTTCCTGGAACCCCCTCTCCTTCCAATCGTCGGCACGCCGCATCAGATATTGCGAGATATGGTACCTGAAGGTGTTCGATAGCTCCTGCTGCTGGATTGTTGCGATGTCCAAATTGGAGGGCGGCGGGATGCGGCCTTCGGCCATCGCCACGCAGTAATCGATGGGTTGCATCGTGCCGCTGCCAAAGAT
>JAQGKJ010000382.1 GCA_028290165.1 Bradyrhizobium sp.
TTCTTTGCGACCTTGGCGCGCTTGGGAAATTCCTTCCAGTTGACGATTTCCATGGCGCGTTTCATATGGGCGGTGAAGTCGCCGGAATCGTAGACCTTCCCGGTCGCGGTCTTGTAGGGCATCGCGCGCGGGGGAATAAAATTCTTGCGCCGGATCGCATCCGGCGTCATCCCGAGCTTGCGCGCCGCGGCATCGACCAGCCGCTCCACGACGTAAGCCGCTTCCGGACGCCCGGCGCCGCGATAGGCGTCGACCGGCACGGTGTGGGTGAACACCGTGCGGACACGGCAGTGAAACGCCTGGATGTCATAAAGGCCGGGCAGCATGCCGGCGCCGCCGTGCGGGATATACGGCCCGAAGGTCGACAGATACGCGCCCATGTCGCCCATCAGGTCGACGTCCATGCCCAAGAACTTGCCGTCCTCGGCGAGCGCCATCCGCGCGGTGGTGACGTTGTCGCGGCCCTGCGCGTCGCCCATGAAATGGTCGGCGCGGTCGGCGGTCCATTTGACGGTCTTGCGCAGTTTTCGCGCGGCGACCGCGATCAGCGCATATTCACGATAGGGAAAAAGCTTGGTGCCGAATCCGCCGCCGACATCCGGGCAGATCACCCGCATCTTTTCGAGCGGCATCTTCAGGACCATGCCGCCGATGATTTCGCGCAAGCGGTGGCTGCCCTGGCTGCCGACGGTGAGCGTCAGATGGTCGCGCTTGGCGTCGTACTCGCACACGGCCGCGCGCGTTTCCATGAAGTTGGTGATGACGCGCGGATTGATGATGGAGATTTCGGCCACCGCATGCGCTTTGGCGAACGCGGCCTCGGTGGCTTTCTTGTCGCCGATCGGTACGTCGAACAGCACGTTGCCGGGATGGTCGGGCCAGACCTGCGGCGCCCCCTGCTTGACGGCGTTGGCGACGCCGACCACGGCCGGCAGCGGTGTCCAGTTGACCTCGATCGCCTCGAGCGCATCGCGCGCATGGTCGATCGTGTCGGCGACAACGAAGGCAACGGCATCGCCGACATGGCGAACCTCGGCATTGGCGAGGATCGGATAGGGCGGGCCGGTGAAAGGGTCGACCTCCAGGTTGAACAGGCACGGAAGATCGCCGAGATCCTTGACGTCATCCGCCGTGAGGATCACGCCAACCCCCGGCAGGCCGCGGGCGCGGGCAGCATTGATGGTGAATTTCGCGTGCGCATGCGGCGAGCGCAGCACCAGCGCGTGCATCGCCGCCTGCGGCGAGTGGTCATCGGTGTAGCGGCCCTTGCCGCGAATCAGCGCATCGTCTTCCTTGCGAAGCACGCTTTGACCGACGCCGAATTTGATGGGAGCCATCGTATCTCCGTTTCCTCGAGGTTATTTTCGAGCCATATTGCAGCGGAACGCAAGGCAGCGCAAAGGGATTTAGCTGCGCACTAGCGAGCGCAGCCAACCCCTGCCGAACAAGGCCAGGATCGATCCGGCATAGACGATCGTGCCGACTGCGACTAGCAGCAGAAGTGCGGCCTCGTCACGCAGCGTATTCAACTGGGCAAAATACGATGCGGAAAACCTCGCGGCAAACCATAGCGCGGCTCCAAGCACAGCGCCGGAAACCACAAATTTTGCCAGTGATTGCGTCAGCGCCTTATCAAGCTCGAGATACCCAGCCCGCACCGCAAAACCGACGACCAGCAACAGATTGATCCAGGCGCCGACCGCGGTCGCGAGCGCCAGACCGACCTGCGCCAGCGCCCCCACCAGCGCGATTTTCAGTGCCACATTGACGGCGACGCCGATCAGCGCCGCCTTGACCGGGGTAGCGGTATCCTTGCGGGCATAAAAGGTCGCGACCGCGCTGCGGATCAGCACAAACGGGATCAGCCCGATGGCGTAGGCGGCAAGCGTCGCTCCCGCGGCCGCGGCGTCGCCCTTCGAGAACGCGCCGCGCGCGAACATCGCCCGGGTGATGAGTTCGGGCACCGTCAGGAACGCCACAACAAAGGGCACTGAAAACAACAGCGTGAAATCGAACGCCCGCCGCTGCGACGCCATCGCGCCTTCGTGGTCTCCCGATGTCAGCCGCCGCGACATTTCCGGCAGCAACACCGTGCCGATCGCAATCCCGATCACGCCGATCGGCAGCTGATTGAGCCGGTCGGCATAATATAGCGCCGACAGCGCGCCCGCCGGCAGGAAGGTTGCGATGATGGTGTCGGCAAACAGCGCGACCTGCGTTCCCATCGAGCCCACGGTCGCGGGTCCCAGCGCGCGAAAGAAGGCGCGGACATCCTCATCGAGTTTTAGGGGCGCGAAGCGCGGCAGGCCGCCGTGGCGCGCGAGATCTCCGGCCAGCAGAAAATATTGCAGAAAGCCGGAAATCAGCACGCCCCAGGCGGCGGCGTGGCCGGCGCTCGGGAAGAATACCGCGAGCGCCAGCGTCATCATCATCGACAGGTTGAGGAAAATCGAGGCCGCCGCGGCGCTGGCGAAGCGATGCATGACGTTGAGCATGCCGCCATAGAGAGTGACTAGCGTGATCAGCAGCAAATAGGGAAAGGTGATCCGCGTCAGCTCGATCGCCAGCCGCCGCTGCTCCGCGTCGTCGGTGAAGCCGGGCGCGAGCAGGCTCATCGCCTGCGGCATGAACAGCCAGGCAATGATGAGCAGGATCAGCTGCGAGGCGAACAGCAGCGTGAAGATTCGATCGGCAAACACCCGCGCCGACGCCTCGCCGCGTTCGCCGTAGACGTGGGCGTAGGCCGGCACGAACGCGGCATTAAAGGCGCCCTCCGCGAAAATCGCCCGGAAATGGTTGGGCAGCCGAAACGCCACAAAAAACGCGTCCGCTACGGGA
>JAQGKJ010000054.1 GCA_028290165.1 Bradyrhizobium sp.
TATCCGCATCATCTGCTCGACCCGGAAAGGGATCACGACGCCGCCGAACTGATTGTGCGTTATTCGCCGTCGCCGGGGGATTGGCCGCTGGTGGTCGCCGCCGACGGCACCGTGCTTCGCAACCCCAGCGAAACCGAGCTCGCCCGCGCGCTGGGCATGATCGGCGGTCCGGCCGGGGATAAAATCTACGATACCGCGATCGTGGGCTGCGGTCCGGCGGGTCTGGCGACCGCGGTGTATGCAGCCTCGGAAGGTCTGTCGGTGGCCGTGCTGGATGCGCGCTCTTTCGGCGGACAGGCCGGCGCCAGCGCGCGCATCGAGAATTATCTCGGCTTCCCCACGGGAATCTCGGGCCAGGCGCTTGCCGGCCGCGCCTTCACCCAGGCGCAGAAGTTCGGTGCCGAGATCATGATTCCAATCGGGGCAAAGGCACTCGATTGCACGCGCGCCGATGGCGCCTTTGCGCTGACGCTCGATGGCGGCGACACGCTCCGGTCGCGCGCCGTGGTGGTCGCCAGCGGCGCGCGCTACCGCCGTCCCGAAATCGAAAACCTCGAAACCTTCGAAGGCCGCGGCGTCTGGTACTGGGCTTCGCCGATCGAGGCGCGGCAGAGCGCTGAACAGGACATCGTGCTGGTCGGCGGCGGGAACTCCTCCGGCCAGGCCGCGGTGTTTCTGTCGGGTCATGCCAGGAAGGTTCACATGGTGATCCGCGGCGGCGGCCTCGGCGCCAGCATGTCGCGCTATCTGATCGAGCGCATCGAGGCGACGCCGAATATCGAATTGGTGTTCCACACCGAGGTCGTCGGGCTCGAAGGCACGGAAGACGTAGCCCTCGAGCGCGTGCGCTGGCGCAGTCGCCTGTCCGCCGAAGAGAGCTCAGCCGAGATCCGCAACCTGTTCCTGGTCGCCGGTGCCGAACCCGCCACCGGCTGGCTCGACGGTTGCGGCGTTACGCTCGATCGTGGAGGGTTTGTGGTGACCGGCGCGCAGTCCGAACAAAATTTGGGGCGGCTGGTGCCGCTGCTGGAAACCTCGGTGCCGGGCGTGTTCGCCGTCGGCGACGTGCGCTCGGGATCGGTCAAGCGGGTCGGCGGCGCGATCGGCGAGGGGGCGCAGGTGGTGGCGGCGCTGCACGGATTTCTGGGCGATGCCGCGAAACCGGCCCTTTAGTGGGCGTGCCAAGGTTTACTCGAGAGCAAAAAGGGAGAAACGCGATGGCTGAACTGGTGGTGATGTACAAGACGCCGAAAGATGCCGCTGCCTTCGACAAGCACTATTTCGAAACGCACATTCCGCTCGCGAAGAAAATTCCGGGTCTGCGGAAATACAGCATCAGCCAGGGTCCCGTCGCGACCCCCGCGGGACCTTCTCCCTTCCATCTGATCGCGATCCTGACCTTCGACAATCTCGCCTCGATTCAGGCTGGCTTTGCCAGCGCCGAGGGGAAGGCCGCGGCCGCAGATGTGCCGACCTTTGCCACGGGTGGCGTCGATATGATTCTCTTCGACACGAAAGAAGTGTGAACCGTTGGCAAAGGGCTGCACCCACATTGCCGGCATCCGCAGCGTGACGCCGAGCGCGCTCGGCTGCGAGGAGTGTCTGAAGAGCGGCAGCGTGTGGCTGCATTTGCGGATCTGCCGCACTTGCGGTCACGTCGGCTGCTGCGACGATTCTCCCAACAAGCACGCGACCAGGCATTTCCACGCCACGCAGCATCCGATCATCGAGGGTTACGATCCGCCGGAGGGTTGGGGCTGGTGTTATGTCGACGAAGTCCTGTTCGACCTGTCGGACCGGAAGACGCCGCACAACGGTCCGATCCCGCGCTATTATTGACAATGTTTTTTCAATTCAGGGGGATGCCGGATGCGATCACAAAGCAAATTCGCCGAGGTCAACGGCGTCAGGCTGCATTACCTGATCGCCGGCAACGGAGATCCTGTGGTGCTGTTGCATGGCTATGCCGAAACCAGCCATATGTGGCTGCCGCTGATCGCAAAGCTCGCGGATAAACATACCGTGATCGCGCCCGATCTGCGCGGCTTTGGCGACTCGGCAGCGCCGCCGGATGGATACACCAAGGCGGCGATGGCGCAGGACATCCACGCGCTGATGAAAAGCCTCAACCACGATCGCATCCGGCTGGTCGGTCACGACATCGGTCTGATGGTCGCCTATGCCTATGCGGCGCAATACCCCAAGGAAGTCGACCGGCTGGTGCTGATGGAAGCGTTCCTGCCCGGCGTCGGCAACTGGAATAATGTCTTTCTGCTGCGCGATCTCTGGCATTTCCATTTCTTCGGCAAGACGCCGCTGGCGCTGGTCACCGGGCGCGAGCGGATCTATCTCGATCATTTCTGGGATGATTTCGCCGCCGATGCCAACAAATCGGTGCCGGAAAAGGATCGCGAACTTTATGCCAAGGCCTATGCCCAGCCCGGTCACATGGCCGCCGGAATGGAAGACTTCCGCGCCTTCCCGAAGGACGCCGAGGATTTTGCGGGATTTGCCAAGACCAGGCTGACGATGCCGCTGCTGGTGCTGTCAGGAGAAAAGGCCGGCGGGCCGTTTCTGATCGAGCAAGGCAAGATGGTGGCAGACAATGTCGAGGGCGTGCTGGTCAAAGACTGCGGCCACTGGC
>JAQGKJ010000537.1 GCA_028290165.1 Bradyrhizobium sp.
GGCTTTCTCGGCGGGCAGCTGGTGGCGCAGATCCTGCCCATCTTCGGCTGGCAGAGCATTTTTCTTGCCGGCGGCATTCCGCCGCTGGTGCTGATTCCATTCCTGATGATGTTCCTGCCGGAGTCGCCGCGGTTCCTGATCGCGCATCGCGCCGATGCGCCGGCGACCCAGGCAATCCTGCGCCGGCTCAATGTCAGCGCGCAGGCGGCAGCGTCGAAACTGGTCGACGTCGCGCAAGGCAACCCGGTGCAGCAATTGTTCACCGGCGGGCTCGCGACAGCGACCATCCTGCTCTGGATCGCGTTCTTTGCCAATCTGCTCAACATGTATCTGTTCAGCTACTGGATGCCGACGGTTCTCACGCTGTCCGGGCTGAAGCCTGAGACCGCGGTGTTCTATGCCAGCATGTTCCAGCTCGGTGGCATTCTGAGCTGCGTCGTGCTCGGGCCGATGATCGACCGCTTCGGCGCGCCACGCGTGCTGGCCTGCAGCTTTGCCTCAGGCGTGGTCTTCATCCTGGCGGTCGGCCTTTACAACCTGCCCGCCCCCTTCATCGCGATACCGATTCTCGGCGCCGGTGCGGCGATGATCGGAAGCCAGCTTGGCGCCAACGCCATGGCGGCGGGGCTCTACCCGGCCCGGATCCGCTCCACCGGCGTCGGCTGGGCGCTCGGCATCGGACGGCTCGGCGGTATCGCAGGGCCAGCGCTGGGCGGCACCTTGCTGGCGTTCGGCCTGCCGCCGAAGCAGATCTTCCTGTGCGCCTGCGGCCCGGCATTGATCGCAGCTTTCGCCACCCTCCTGCTGACGGTGAAGGCGGCGCAGAACCGGAACGTGGTGATCCCCGCAACCCAGACGCGGGCGGCTTGAGCAAGGTGCCGGTGAAGCGATGAAGGATTTCTCCGGCAAGACCGCGTTCGTCACCGGCGGCGCTAACGGCATTGGGCTTGCGCTGTGCCGCGCCTTCGGCCAGCGCGGCATGAACGTCGCGATCGCCGATGTCGAGGCGGAGGCTTGTGCGAAAGCCGTCGAAACCCTGCGCCGCGAGGGCGTTCGCGCCATCGGAGCCGCCTGCGACGTGTCCGACTGCGAATCCCTCGCCGAGGCCGCGGCGAAAACCTTTGCCGAATTCGGCAACGTTCACATCCTCTGCAACAACGCCGGCGTCTCCCGTGCCGGGGCGATCGAAACCATCGCGACCTCGGACTGGGATTGGGTGATCGGCGTCAATCTCAAGGGCCTGGTTCACGGCCTGCAGATTTTCCTGCCCCACATCAAGGCGCATGGCGAGCAGGCTCACATCGTCAATACCGCTTCGATGAACGGCGTCGTCGGCGCGGCGCTCGCCGGGCCCTATAGCGCCACCAAATTTGCCACCGTCGGCGTCTCCGAAGTGCTGGCGGCCGAACTCAAGGGCAGCCCGATCGGGGTCAGCGTGCTGTGCCCGAGCTGGGTCAGGACCCGGATGCTCGACAACGGCCGTAATCGCCCCGAGCGTTTCGGCGGACCGATCCATCTCGACAGCGATGGCGCCAATGCCGAGCGCAACAAGCGATATGCCAAGGCGCTGGAAGACGGGCTTGACCCCGCCGATGTCGCCAAGCTGGTCATCGCAGCGATCGAAGCGCGCCGGCTCTACGTCTTCACCCATGCCGACCGCCGCGACGATGTCGAACGGCGTTTTGAAAGGATGATGGACGGCTTCGACGCGTTATCAGGGGAAACCTCAGAACAATCGCGGCCGCAGGCCGTTCGGCCGGGGCGGTGGTAATGGATTTCTCCGGCAAGACAGCCTTTGTGACCGGGGCTGCCAACGGCATCGGGCTCGGCATTTGCCGGGCGCTGGCGCGCAGCGGCGTCAATATCGTGCTCGCCGATATCGAGCAGTCGCAACTCGAGCGCGCCCGCGACGAGCTCGCGACGTTTAACGTCCGCACCCGCGCCATCGAGGTCGACGTGTCCGATGCCGCCGCGTTCGAGCGGGCCGCCGACCAGGCCGAAGCCGAATTCGGAAACATCCATTTCCTGTTCAACAATGCCGGCGTCACGCTCGGCCCGACACCGCTATGGGAAGTAACGCCGGCGCAATGGGAATGGATTTTTGGCGTCAACATTCACGGCGTCATCAATGGCATCAGGAGCTTGGTGCCGCGGATGCGAAAGCATGGCGAAGCCGGCCATGTGGTCAACACCGCCTCGATCGGCGGCTTGCAGGTCAATCCGAAACTGCGCAACGGCTCCTACGCAATGACCAAATATGCCATCGTCGCGGCCTCCGAAGCGCTGGCGCTGGACCTCGACGACAGCGGAATCGGCGTTTCCGTGCTCTGCCCTGCCCTCGTCAACACCACGCTTTATACCTCGTCCCGGCGGCGCCCGGCCCGGCTCGGAGGACCGTTCGAGCGGCCAGGCGCGGACGCTGCGAAGGCGTTGTTTTCCGGCGGACTATCCCCCGATGACGTTGGGCGGCGCGTGCTCGATGCGGTGGCGCGTTCGGAATTCTTCATCTTCACGCATGAGGAGCCGCGGGCCTGGATCGAGGACCGTCACGCGCGCATCCTCGCAGGCTTCGACTCGATCGCACGCTACAATGCCGGCGCGCGCGACCCGACGTGACGCGGCATTTGCGATCTTCCGGCGTTCTGCTGAATCGGCGCGCGAGTCCTGTTCACCTCGCCCCGCTTGCGGGGAGAGGTCGGATTGCGAAGCAATCCGGGTCGGGGGACTAACCGCGAGTCCGAATGCGTCGATAGAGCCCCTCACCCTCTCCCCGCGAAGAGCGGGGAGAAGGAGAAGTGATCGACCGCCGCAACGCATCACGTGGACTCATCCGCTCTAATCGATCGCGCTGGCAAAATGCGCCAGCCGGGCATTTTCGGCGCGGATCGCGGCCAGGATGCGCGCCAGATTTTTTTCGATCCGTTCCATCGGGCCGGCGACGCCGATCGCCAGCCGCCGGTGATTGGGCGGGGTCGGCAGCACCATGCCGACCACGCCGACGCCCCGGGTCACCATGCCGCGCGACAGGCAATAGCCGTCGCGGCGCACCGCATCGATCCCGGCCGTGAGCTGATGAAGCGACGACACACCGCGCTCGATCTTTTTCAAGCGCAACGTGCGGCGGTAAATCCGCGCAATATCCGCATCCGTCACGTCGCTGAGCAGCGGCCAGCCGACGCCGGAATGCACCAGCAGCACCTTGGTCCCGACTTTGGTGTAGTATTGCAGCGGCTGCTTGGCGCGAAGGATGTCGACGATCTCGACATAGATGTCGGTGACCGTCCCCAACAAAATGGTTTCGCCGA
>JAQGKJ010000071.1 GCA_028290165.1 Bradyrhizobium sp.
CACAGAAGCCAGCACTTCAGATCGCGACATATCGACCTGAGCTGCTCCGGCGCGCCCATATTCGGCGTCGACGGACGGCTGATGGCGGTGCTGGACGTATCGGCCATCGATCCCGGCCGCTCGGAACGCGCGCACGCGCTGACGGGCGCACTCACGATAAATTCCGCGCGCGCCATCGAAGAGCGATTTTTTCGCGAGCATTTCCACCGCGAATGGATCGTGGCGATCGCGCCGCGAGTTGACGGTGGAGCGGGCATGTTGCTCGCCGTGGACGGCAATCAGCGCATTGTCGGCGCAAACCGACTCGCGCGCACCTCGCTCCTGCTCGATGATCGCGGGCTGCAAGCCGGTGTCAGCCTCTGGACGCTATTCGAACCGGACCTGCACCTGTTTCGACGCAGGGACAGAACCGACATCGGCACGCGGTTGGTGATCGCTGGCAGCAACGACAGCCAGTCTGCGCTGGTGACGCCGCCCGTCCAGGCCTTCGCGCGCAACGCAACCAATGTCGCTCTGCACACCCGTCCGCGCCTCGATGTGATCGACTCGCTCGGAAAGATTGCGTCGGCGCCGCAGGCTCATGGTGGATTGTCGCCCGGCGCGATGCGCAGGATCCGGGAATATGTCGAGGCCCACCTGGGCGACAGCATGGATCTGGCAACGCTGGCCGCCGTCGCGGGACTATCGATACATCATTTCGCCAGAGGATTTAAGCAATCCACCGGCCTTACTCCGCACCACTATCTGACCCGGAAGCGCGTCGAACGCGCGCAGGACTGCTGGCTCACACCGCTCTCTCATTGTCGGAGATTGCGTACGCCGTAGGCTTTTCCGACCAAAGCCATCTTGCGCGTCATTTCCGTCAGATGCTGGGCATCACGCCGGGACAGTTTCGGTGGTCGCAGTCCTGAGCATGATCCGGAAAAGTGGGGACCGGTTTTCCGAAAAGATCATGCTCAAACAAAGATATGAGATCATGATCCGGTTCAATCTAATCGGATCATGATCTAGCGAGATGCTCGACTCGCGCCGTGGCCTAAAACGTGAATTGCCGGGTTCACGGCAGGCCGCGGGCTTCGATTTCCCGGACCAGTTCCAGCGTCGGCTCGGCGAGGCTGCCGCTTGCGGCATCGAGGCCGAACACGGAAGCCAGGCTGTCGCGGGCTTTCAGGACGGTCGTGTGCGGGCAATGGGTGGCGGAGTGGCACAGGCGCTGCTTGAGCGTTTCGCCTTGGGCCACGAGGCGCGGCGGATCGATCGCCGACCAGGCGAGCAGGATCGGCGTCTCGATGTTGAGGATGCCGGGAAACGCGGATCGCTCGTCGTATTTGCTGGGGTCCGCACCGAAATAGGATTTTTCGGTCGCGCCCGCATCCGCGCTTGAATGGTAGATGCCGGACACCAGCACGGCGGCGGCGATGTCGGAATCGCGCACTTGAAATTCCGGATGGGCCAGAAGACTTGCGACGTGAAATGCGCCGACGGAGTAGCCGACGGCCACCACCTCGTCGGGGCTTCCGCCGAACAAGTCGATGTTCTGGTGCACCCACGAGGTCGCGGCCGCGACATCCTTGGCGCCCGTGGGCCACGGGTTTGCCGGCGCCAGTCGGTAGTTCACTTTGACGCCGACCATTCCGTTGCGGACGGCAAAGCACATCGCCTGATCCTGGACTGAGCTCGCGGGATCGGGCACGCCGCTTTCGCCGGCGAAACTTTCTCCTGCCACGAACAACAGCACCGGCCGCGGCGACGTTGGCGGGGAAGCGGCGGTTGCGACGTCCAGCACATTCTGATCGCTATCGCCATATTTCAAGCTACGGGTAAACGACATACCTGCGCATGATTGCGCTTGATCCGCCGTCGCGTCCACAGGCGCTGCGGCCGGATCGTCGGCGTCAAACCCAACCCTCACCAACGGGGCCGCGATGTCGGGCAAGGCGGATTGGGCCCCGCAAATGGATGCCATGATGGTCGTCATCACGCTGCAAAGGACGAAGTATCTTATCATCACAAACCACGCACGAACTGTCGCGGATTCCCTAGCTATCGACGCGCCGTCACGGATCAAGCCTCGATCCGCATTTTTGTCGATTTGACGGCATAGCTGACTTGCTGATCCCGCCAAAATAGCCGGTCAGCTCCGCCGCTTGACCCTTGCGCCGGGAAGCCGGCGGCGGCACATTCGAGACGCGGCAAAAAAGCCGCCAAAAACGATATTTTAGGGAATGCGCATGGCGGCGACGCGGATCGACTGCGATATCCATCCCGCTGTGGGCGGAACGCGCACCACGCTGCTGCCCTATCTCGACGATCACTGGAAAGAGCAGGTGGTGAGCCGGGCCATCGATGGCCTCGATCTCACCAGCTATCCGCCCGATATGCCGCTGTCCGGCCGGGCCGACTGGCGGCCGGCCAAAGGAAAACCCGGCAGCGATCTGGCGATGGTGCAGCGCGGCGCGTTCGACCAGCTCGGCGCCAGCCACGCAATCTGCAACGTGCTCTATGGCGCGCAAGCCGTCTACGATCCCTATATGGCTTCCGCCTTCTGCAAGGCGATCAACGACTGGATCGCGGCCGAATGGCTTTCGCGCGATTTGCGCCTGCGCGCCTCGATCGTGGTGCCGATGCAGGCGCCTGATTTGGCGATCGAAGAGATCGAGCGCCGCGCCGGCGACAACCGGTTCGTATCGATATTGGTGCTGGCACAAGGCGAGACCTTACTGGGCCGGCGGCATTTTTGGCCGGTGTATCAAGCCGCCGAGAAACACAGACTGCCGATCGCGATCCACGCCGGCAGCCAGTATCGCTCAGCGCCGAGTTCGGTCGGCTGGCCGTCCTACCGCTACGAATATTATCTCGCCGAGGCACAGGCATTTCAGGCCCAGGTGCTGAGCCTGATCTACGAAGGCGTGTTCGGCAAATTCCCCGGCCTCAAGGTCGTGCTGATGGAATCGGGCGTGAGCTGGCTGCCGGCGTTCATGTGGCGGGCCAACAAGACCTGGCGCGGGGTGCGTGTCGGGGTGCCCTGGGTCGAGCGCGAGCCGGCTTCCATCATGCGCGACCACATCCGCCTGACCACGCAGCCGTTCGACAGCCCGGGCGATGCCAAGGGCGTGGCCGACATCATCGACATGATCGGCTCCGACAAGATGTTGCTGTTTGCGTCCGATTATCCGCACTGGCAATTCGACGGCGACGACGCGATCCCGCCGCATCTGCCGGCCAGTCTCGTTTCGCGCATGTGTACAGATAATCCGCTTGAAACCTTTCCGCGGCTGAAACTCGCCGCATAAACCTCTTAAGGAGGATCGCATGAGTGATGTCATCGACCGCCCCTTAGCTGAGC
>JAQGKJ010000574.1 GCA_028290165.1 Bradyrhizobium sp.
GCGCGCGTCAAATCGCAACGCGCCCATGCGCAAAAAATGGTCGGGAACCAGTGCCCGCCCCTCGCGATTTAACATCCACCGAAAATGCGGAAGCTGCTCAGCCGCTGCAACCGCGTCGATGTCTTTCAGCGTAGACTATCACAACGTTGCGATTCGCACTGCGGCACGAACATTGCTTAGACAAATAAGGGGTTGGGTTTCGACATTCAGGAGCGTGGCAAATGAAACGCATCGTGTTTGGTCTGATCCTTAGTGTGGTAGTTGCTTGCCTCGTCGGAGGCGTGAGAGCGCGCGACCTTGATGGCCGCTACGCCAATTCACCGCTGAAGCCATGGTTCGATCATCTCGCGAGCGGCAAGGGGCTTTGCTGCTCGATGGCTGATGGTGAAAGCGTCGCGGACCCAGATTGGGAATCCAAAGACGGCCATTATCGGGTACGGCTCGAGGAAAAGTGGGTCGACGTTCCCGACGACGCCGTGATCACCGAACCGAATCGGGCGGGACGCACGATGGTTTGGCCGATACGGTTCGACAATCAAATCTCGATCCGCTGCTTCATGCCGGGAAGCATGACGTAGAGATCGTACGATCGGTCGGCGGAGTTGGTCTGTCTTCTGGGGACGGACCGGCGACCAATCGACGTGATGTGTGTTCGCGATGTTTCGCGCGAGCACGATTTGGGCCGCCTGAGGTCGCGGCCTGGTTTGGTTTTTAGAGACTGGTCATTCGATCTTGCTGCTTCAAGTATCAATTGCTCCAGATTTCAGCTGCTCCACGTATCAGCTGCTCCGGGCGTCAGTTGTCTTCCGTCATGATGAAGATCGCACCTGTCAGGGTCGCGCCGATCCCGAAGGTCAGCATGAGCGTCCCCACAAACACCGTGATTCCCTGACTTCCGCCGTGGCCGACAAGGGTCGCGATGCCCAATGGGTCCACCAGGACCAACAAAAGCGCGAACGCCAGACCCATCGCTACCCCCATGGCTGCGTGACCGATCAATTTCAGCAGCCCCGAGGGGGTGACCAATCCGGATGGTTTCTTGGCGTGCACGAACGGCTCCGTGGGCGCAGCAACGGAAACGCTTCGAGGGGCGCCCGGTTCCCTCGCTTAGGAATGATAACCCGTCGAGCCGCTGAATTTCGGCCGAAGACCGTTTTCATGCAGCGTTCAGGAACCCCGAGCGATGATCGTGAGTATTCCCCATGGGAGTGGAGCCGTGAGTAATCTATTATTCTTCCGTCGTTCCTATGCCTACCGCAACGCTGCGGCCGAGATGATGCGCAAGGCGCGCGCCATGCCGCCGGGGCCCGAGCGGCGCACAGCGCGTCAGCTTGCGCGCGCGCTAAGGGATCTCGCAAATACCGAAGCGTGGCTTGAGGGACAAACGCCGCGTCCGCCTCCGATGGCCTACAAGCGGCAGCAACCGCGCAGCGCCGCCCGCTGACCGAACGTTTACAGAAAATTCTCCGCAATCGCATCAAAACCGCGCCGCCAGCCGCGTACGCGATCGGGATCGAGCGGCGTCGCCTCGGACGCCATTCTGACAATCACCAGTTCGGCCTGGGGGTGGATGTAGATCCACTGGCCGTGAATCCCGAACGCGCAGAGCACGGCCTTGGCCCGATCGACCCGGTACCATTGGCTGCGATAGCTCGCCTGCGGGAACAGGTCGGCTAATTCCGAAGCCGCCCACGCCTCGGGATCGCCGCGTGTGTTGATATCGTCGATCCACCCGCCCGGCACCACCTGCTGGCCGTCGGCAATGCCACGGCGGCGGATCATCTCGCCGAAGCGCGCGAGATCGCGCGGTGTGACGCAAATACCGCCGGCTGCTCGCATCGCGTCGCGCGCGTCCACGGTGATATAGGCATCGTGCTCCGCGCCGAGCGGCGCCCACAGATATTGGCTTGTTATTTCGGCATAGGGCTGATCGCAGGCGCGCTCATAAACCCAGCCGAGCACGTCGGTGTTGGTCGAGACGTAGTGAAACAGCTCGCCATGCTTGCGTCCGTCGGGCTTTTGCTGGCCGAGAAAGCTGCGCAAATCGACCGGCGCTTCGCCGGCGGGCAGTGGATCCCAGCCCGCGGCATGGCGGTAGCGCACCACGTCGCCCCTCGGATCTTCATAGTCTTCGTTGAAGGCGATGCCGACCGCCATGTCCAGGAGATGTCTGATCGTGCAGCCGGCATACACCGACGCGCCGAGTTCGGGGACGTAGTCGACGACCCGAGCAGGCCACGCTCGGCCAGAATTCCGCCGAGCGTGCCGCAAATCGACTTGCTGACGGAGAAGACGATGTGCGGCACCGCGGCGCTCATGCCGTTGCCGTGCCACTCGGCTGCGATCCGCCCGCGCCTGAGGACGATAAACGCGTCGGTGTCGGTGGCAGGCAGCGCCTGGCTCACGGTGGTCGGGTTGCCGTCATGGCCGCTGAAGCCGACGTGTCCGATGTCTTCCAGCGACATTTCGAGGGCTGCCGGGTGGCCGGAGGCCGCAATGTTGGCGGTCGGGATGAGCCGGCGGACGTTGCGAAAACCCCAGGCGCTGAACGGCACCTTGCGCCAGTTCGCCAGCGTCACGAGCCGCTCCGGCGCCGGTGGAAAGTCGTCCATCAGGGCGTCGGCCATTCGTCCTCCTCCGATTTTTTTGACTGGCGTCCAGTGCTGGCCAGCAGCTCCGATCACTTTTCAGCGAGCCTCGAACCTGATCGCCGATCGCGTGACAAAAGGATAGCCGCAAACCCCCATTTTTCGGGCAAAAAAGCGGCGAGTCGTGGAACAAAAAGGCGTTGTTGCCGCCGCGCCACAGTTAGGCACGATCACTGATCCGGCATTGCCGCGAGGCAACCAAAATGAGGCCACGTTGTTTGATTGATGTCGATGGCGACAATAACGGGGATCCACTCATGAAAAGAATTTTGCTGGGCGCAGCCGCTATTATCGCGTTCGCGGCCCCCGCGTTCGCAGCTGACATGCCGGCGCGCACCTACACAAAGGCTCCAGCCTATACGGCGCCGGAAGCGATCTACAATTGGACCGGCTTCTATATCGGCGGCCATCTCGGCGGC
>JAQGKJ010000597.1 GCA_028290165.1 Bradyrhizobium sp.
GTCTTTACGGTGTCGCGTGGATCAAGACGTGGATGGCCGGGACCAGCCCGGCCATGACGGTGAGTGTTGTGGCGCAAGCCTCACGCATCCATCCGCTTGAACACCAGCGTGGCGTTGGTGCCGCCGAAGCCGAACGAATTTGACAGCACGGAGCCCAATTTGGCGTTGTCGATGCGCTTGCGCACGATCGGCATGTCGGCGAAAACCGGATCGAGTTCGGTGATATGGGCGCTTTCGCAGATGAAGCCGTTGTTCATCATCAATAGCGAATAGATCGCCTCCTGCACGCCGGTGGCGCCGAGCGAGTGCCCGGTCAGCGCCTTGGTGGCGGAAATCGGAGGACATTTGTCGCCGGTCCCGAACACCTTGCGGATCGCCTCGATTTCCGGCGGATCACCCGCCGGCGTCGAGGTCGCATGCGGGTTGATGTAATCGATCTTGGTATCCACCGTCGCCATCGCCATTCTCATGCAGCGCTCGGCGCCTTCGCCCGAGGGGGCGACCATGTCGTAGCCGTCGGAGGTGGCGCCGTAGCCGACGATTTCGCCGTAGATGCGCGCGCCGCGCGCCTTGGCATGTTCAAGTTCTTCCAGCACCACCACGCCGGCGCCGCCGGCAATGACAAAACCGTCGCGGCTGACGTCGTAGGGGCGCGACGCGGTCGCCGGCGTATCGTTGTATTTCGAGGACATCGCGCCCATCGCGTCGAACAGAACCGACAGCGACCAGTCGAGTTCCTCGCAGCCGCCGGCGAAAATAATGTCCTGCTTGCCGATCTGGATGGTCTCGTAGGCGTTGCCGATACAATGGTTCGAGGTGGCGCAGGCCGACGAGATCGAATAGTTGACGCCCTTGATCTTGAACCAGGTGGCAAGCGTCGCGGACGCGGTCGATGACATCGCTTTCGGCACCGCGAACGGCCCGACCCGCTTCGGGCCCTTGGCTCGGGTGGTGTCGGCAGCTTCCACGATGGTGCGCGCCGACGGGCCGCCGGAGCCCATGATGATGCCGGTGCGAATGTTGGAGACTTCCGATGGTTCCAAACCAGAATCCTGGATCGCCTGCTCCATCGCGACGTGATTCCAGGCCGCGCCCTCGCCGAGAAAGCGCATCGCGCGCCGGTCGATGACGCCGGACGGATCGAGCGTGGGAGCGCCCTGCACCTGCGAACGGAAGCCGAGTTCGGCATATTTATCCGCGCGCGTGATTCCGGACTTCGCCTCATGGAGGCTTGCAAGCACTTCCTGAGTGTTGTTTCCGATGGACGAGACGATACCCATCCCCGTGATGACAACCCGCCTCATGATCGCCTCGCCTTGTCGTTTCCGTTTTGTGTGATGGCCGTCGTCAGACCGATAGCCGCGTCGTCGGCCGCAGCAGGTAACTTACGTTCCCAGCTGCAATGCGGCACCCTGCTTGAATAGCCCCACCTTCAGATCCTTCGCGCGATAGATAATCTCGTCATCGGCCGAAAGCCAGCCGTCGGCGATGCCTAACCAGAGCTTCATGCGCATCACGCGTTTAACGTCTACGTTGTACACAATCTTGCGAACGTTCGGCATCACCTGTCCGGCAAGCTTCAGCTCGCCGAGGCCCAGCGCCCGGCCGCGCCCCAGGCCGCCGGTCCAGCCAAGATAAAACCCGACCATCTGCCAGAGCGCGTCGAGGCCAAGGCAGCCGGGCATGACAGGATCGCCCTTGAAATGGCAGCCGAAGAACCAGAGATCCGGGTTCACATCGAGTTCGGCGCGAACAACGCCCTTGCCATATTCCCCGCCGGTTTCGGAAATCTCGCTGATGCGGTCGAACATCAGCATCGGTGGCAGCGGCAGCTGCGCGTTGCCCGGGCCAAACAGCTCGCCGCGGCCGCACGATAGCAGATCCTCATATTCGTAACCGCCGCGCCGATCCAGCATAGTGCCAGCCTTTTTCAAAATCCTGTTGAAGCGTTTTCGAGCGAAATGGGCCGGTTTCGCGTGGGAAGCGCGCCAATTTGCGTCAATTGGCGCTGACACTGCGGTAACCGGCGCTCACCTTTGCCGGAATCGCATAAGCTTAGGTCCGCGGGCTCTCTATCATAGGCCCCGCGGGTGGCAAAGCGTCACGAACGGGGTAAATTGCCGCGTCCCCGCCCCAGTTCCCCTTTTAACCCTGGGCCTATTCTAGTTGCGAAAAACTTGCATCTAATAAAACTCCTTCTTATATACCATTGTGGTAGTGCCTTGATGGCGAGTGCGGTGCCCAACGTGAATATGAGAGACGACGCTTCGATTTTGAACGATGACACCGCTGGTCCAGCGGGCCCTCATACGGGCCGCCAACCGGCGATGACCGGCTGTCCCTGGCACGATGTCAATGAAATGCTGCAGGCCGCGGGCCTGCGTCCGACCCGCCAGCGCATGGCGCTGGGCTGGCTGTTGTTCGGCAAGGGCGCGCGGCATCTCACCGCGGAAATGCTTTACGAGGAAGCGACGCTGGCCAAGGTCCCGGTGTCGCTTGCAACCGTCTACAACACGCTGAACCAGCTGACCGATGCGGGCCTGCTGCGTCAGGTCAGCGTCGATGGCACCAAGACCTATTTCGACACCAACGTGTCGGCGCATCACCACTTCTATCTCGAGAACAACCACGAACTGGTCGACATTCCGGATCCGCATCTGGTGCTGCAGAAGATGCCGGAGGTGCCCGAGGGCTACGAGATCGCCCGCGTCGATATGGTCGTCAGGTTGCGCAAGAAGCGCTGACGCCGAGATTGACTCGTCATACGCGGGCTTGACCCGCGTATCCATCGATCTTCATCAAAAGTTTTTTTCGAAACGAGATGGATTGCCGGGTCCATCTACCGCATAGACGCGCTTCGGCGCTTTTGCCCGGCAATGACAAGTGACTCAATCCACCTTCTCATCGGCGTAGACGCCCCACAGGCGCTCTTGCTCGATCCAGCCATCAAAACCGTTGCCAGAGACGTGGCACCAGCCTGCGGCGCAATGCTTGACCTGGGCCACCACGCCGGCCTGCAGGCGGGCGGTGACCGCTGAGGTTTGATCGGCGTGATCATAGAGCGGCGCGAGTTCGTCCCTGGTCTTCATGGTGATGACGGCAGTGCGGCGGCCCGACAGCAGCGAGTGATAGACCCAGCCTTCGGCGCCCTCGGAATCGCGCACCCGGCGCCAGTTCTCGAATTCGGCGGTGATCTCAACCGGCAGGCCGGAACGGGTGTAGACCCAGGCGACGTCGTTGTCCTTGGTCGGACCGGCGCGGACGTTCACGTGATCGGATTTGAGGCTGACATAGCGCGGCACCGGCAAACCGCTGGCGGTCTGGGCCGAATCCTTTGCCGAAAATCCCGAGCTGATCGATGCGCCGAGCAAGCCACCCGCGAGCACCAGCACCGAACCGAAACGCCTCAACCCCATCAACTCGTCTCCTGCCGAGAACCCAACTCAAATTCTTCGAGTTGAACCGCCACCCAACGCCTTGATCCCCCCGGACCCTGCCCGATTGCCCCTCGGTTTGTCGCTTTCGAGGGTTCTTGTCTTGGCCCGGCCTTCTGCTAGAGAGGACGGAACGCCAAGGAAACAAGATGCGCCCGAATTTGCCCCTGGAAAGTCCAGGGGAAATATCGGGGGAACCCACGGAAACGCCGGGACCACGCGGCAACGGCAGTGTCGAACAACCGGGTTAACGAGGCCTGAACAGCCTCGCGAGAGCAGGACATGTCGGTTAAGAAAAAGCCTCTCGTTGTCGTCACGCGCAAGCTGCCGGACTCGATCGAGACCCGCATGCGCGAATTGTTCGACGCGCGGCTCAATCTCGACGATACGCCGCTGACGCACGAGCAGATCGCCGACGCGGTCCGCTCCGCCGATGTGCTGGTGCCAACGGTGACCGACGTCATCAACGAAGAGCTTCTCAAGCAGCCCGATTGCAAGCTGAGACTGATCGCCAATTTCGGCAACGGCGTCGACAATATCGACGTTGTCGCGGCGCATGCGCGCGGCATCACCGTGACCAACACGCCGAAAGTCCTGACCGAGGACACCGCCGACATGACCATGGCGCTAATTCTGGCGGTGCCGCGGCGGCTGATCGAAGGCGCCTCGATCCTCACCGACGGCAAGAACTGGCCGGGCTGGTCGCCGACCTGGATGCTCGGCCACCGCATCGGCGGAAAAAGGCTGGGGATCATCGGGATGGGCCGCATCGGACAGGCGGTGGCGCGCCGGGCGCGCGCCTTCGGCCTGCAGATCCACTATCACAACCGCCGCCCCGTCGCGCCGCGCATCGCCGACGAACTGGGCGCGACCTATTGGGAAAGCCTCGACCAGATGCTGGCGCGGATGGACATCATTTCGGTGAATTGTCCGCACACGCCGGCGACGTTTCACCTGCTATCGGCGCGGCGGCTGAAGCTGATCCGCAAGGACGCCTACGTCGTCAACACCGCGCGCGGCGAGGTGATCGACGAGGAAACGCTCACCAAGCTGATCGAAAGCG
>JAQGKJ010000618.1 GCA_028290165.1 Bradyrhizobium sp.
GCAGGCCTCGGCCTGTTGCAAAAGCTCGACGACGTCGCGATCCGCACTGACGTGCTTTATTACCTCAATCGCCACGGCCAGGAAGTCTGGCGCGAATCCCGCGGCATCGATGCCGGGCACGACGTGCCGCAATTCTCTATCCATCGCGGCCGGCTGCAGAGCGTGATCCACCGCGCCGTCGAGACGCGGCTGGGGGAGGATGCCATCCACACCGGCTGCAGGCTGGGGTCGTTCACCCAGGATGAAGGCGGCGTTACCGCGTATTTCTTCGATCGCACGGGTAGCCACGTCAACACCGTGCGCGGTGACATCCTGATTGGCGCCGACGGGATCCATTCGCGGGTGCGCGAGACCCTGTTTCCGGATGAAGGGCCGCCCTGCTGGAATGGGCTGATGCTGTGGCGCGGCGCGCGCGACTGGCCGGTGTTCCTGACCGGCCGTTCGATGATTGTTGCCGGCGGCCTGCACGCCAAGGTCGTGGTTTACCCGATCGCGGAAGGATCGAGCCCGGCGAGCCGGCTCACCAATTGGGCGGTGCTGGTAAAGGTCGGCGACGGCAACGCGCCTCCGCCCCGTCGTGAGGACTGGTCGCGGCCCGGCAAGCGCGAGGAACTGATGCCGCATGTCGCGCGGTTCTCGGTGCCCTATGTCGACGTGCCCAACCTGATTTCGGCGACGCCTGAATTCTACGAATATCCGACCTGCGACCGCGATCCCCTGCCGTATTGGTCTAGCGGCCGCGTCACCCTGCTCGGCGATGCCGCGCACCCGATGTATCCGGTGGGGTCAAATGGCGCCTCGCAGGCCATTCTCGATGCGCGCTTCCTGGCGGACGCGCTGGCGCGCTCAGAGCATCCGCGCCAGGCACTGATGGCCTATGAGCAGAAGCGGTTGCCGATGACGGCGGAGATCGTGCGCTCCAACCGCCGTGGCGGCCCGGAAGGCGTCATCGATGCCGTCGAGCAATTGGCGCCCGACGGTTTTGATAATGTCGAGAATGTGCTGAGCTATTCCCAACGCGAGGCCATCGTGCGCGGCTACGCCAGCAAGGCCGGATTTGCCGCCGTGCCGGGGCTGGCTGCGGTGCGGGCGTAACTACATCGCGTATTCGACGTCATCCTGAGGTGCGCGCTCTCTGCGCGCCTCGAAGGATGGGCCGCGGGCACTGTCAGTCATCCTTCGAGGCTCGCCGAAGGGGCTCGCACCTCCAGCGATAACGGCGAAGCCGTTACACAGGGATGACGTGCCGACGCGCTCACGCTCCCGGCGGTGGCGGCAGGAAGTGGATGTTGTATTCGGCGGCCATCGCCACGACGTCCTCAGGCTTCTGCTCCTTCATGTTGTGAAGGCCCCAGAACAGATCGTAGAGCTTTTGGCTCGGCGAAACCCAGAACAGCACTTTTGCGGTCTGGTCGGATTTGTTGAAGATGCCATGGGGCACGCCCATCCCGAGGCGGATCAGATCGCCCGGCGTCGCCTGGGCATCGGAGCCTGCCAGCATGAAATCGAGTTTTCCTTCTAGCATATAAAGATATTCGTCCTGATCGGGATGGATATGCGGCGGCACGAAGGTGCCGGGCGGCAGCGTCGCATGCCAGGAAAAACTATGGTCGGTGCAGCTCTTCGGCACATAGGTCTGGCCGAGGATATTCCAGGAAATTCCCTGCATGCCCTCATTGGCCCGGGTGATGCCGGTGATCTCGCTTTTCATCGTGTCGTTTCCTTCCGATCATTTGTCTTGACGCGTTCTCTTCACGCGAACCGGTATCCGCTTCGCTCGGTAAACGCTCAGCTTAGTTGCCCGGCGTGCAATCCTTGGCATAACGGTCGCCGTAATTCTCGAATATCTTCTCGACAATCTCGGTCTGGAACTTGCCGTCGGGACGCTTGGCGACCTTGGTGAGATAAAAATCCTGGATCGGATAGCCGTTGGTATTGAACTTGAAGCCGCCGCGCAGCGAGGTGAAGTCGGCCTTCTTCAAGGCTGCGGTAACGGCATCCTTGTTGGAGAGATCGCCCTTGACCGCCTTGACGGCGCTGTCGATCAGCATCGCCGCATCATAGGCCTGCATGGCATAGGTGCCGGGCACGCTGTTGTAGGCGGCCTCATAGCCGGTGACGAATTTCTTGTTTTGGGGATTGTCGAGGTTGGGCGCCCAGTTCGCGCCGCCGAACATGCCGACCGCCGCATCCTGCTGCGCCGGCAGCGTCGATTCATCGACGGTGAACGCCGAGAGCACCGGAATTTGATCAGCGAGGCCGGCCTGCTTATACTGCTTCACCAGGCCTACGCCCATGCCGCCCGGCATGAAGGTGAACACGGCGTCGGGTTTCAGCGACGCGATCTTGGAGAGTTCAACCTGGAAATCCAGCGTGCCGAGCGGCACGTAGCTCTCCTCGACGATCTCGCCCTTGTAGTCGAGCTTGAAACCGGCAACGGAATCCTTGCCGGCTTGATAGTTCGGTACCATCACATAGACGCGCTTATAGCCGCGGTCCTGCGCGACCTTGCCGAGGATTTCGTGCACCTGATCGTTCTGGTAGGAGGTCACGAAGAAGAGCGGGCTGCAGTTCTTGCCGGCGTAGCTCGACGGGCCGGCATTCGGGCTGATCAGGAACGTCTTTGAATCCGTCACCGGCTTGTGGATCGCCTGAAGGATGTTTGAGAAGATCGGCCCGACCACGAAATCGACCTTGTCGCGTTCGAGCAGGCCCTTGACCTTGGTCACGGCGGCATCCGGCTTGAGTTCGTCGTCGGCCACCACGACCTCGACGTCCCGGCCGGCCATCTTGCCGCCGAGATCCTTGACCGCGAGCGCAAAACCGTCGCGGACTTGCTGGCCCAGCGCCGCCGCCGGGCCGGACAGCGTCACGATCACGCCGATCTTGAGTTTTTCCTGTGCGATGGCTTGATTGGCCGCGAGGTTCAGCAAGGCCGCCAGCCCGGCCAACTTCAATTGCTGCATCATGACTTCTCCCCGCTACGCCAACTTAGGATCCGAGTCTCAAGCCCCAAGCTTATTCTGAGGATGGCTATCGCCGCAAGCAAAGCCGGCCGACGGCTCGATCCCATCGCGAAGGCTCGGACGAAGCCAGTTCGTGAAGCCAACATGCAAGCCGCGCGCCAATTGTTTGAACCCTAAAGAAATTCGGAAAACGTCGCCGGCCGCCGCACGGACGCGTTTTGACTTGCGGCCATCCCTGAATTATTTGAAGGTCAAAATAACGGCGAAAACCGGCGGGCACGAGGTTTGGCGGTGCCGGTATCCGCGCAGCTCGCGAGCGCTCCAGGCAGGTATGATAGCATCATGATCCTTGATTCCGAGACCAAGGCCGTCGAACTCCCCGAGGATCACGGCAACGAACTCAGACTATGGCTGCGCCTGTTGACCTGCACGACCCTGATCGAGGGCGAGGTGCGAAGCCGGCTGCGTGAGCGGTTCGATGTCACGCTGCCGCGCTTCGATCTGATGGCGCAGCTCGACAACGTTCCTGACGGCATGACGCTGTCGGATGTCTCGAAGCGGATGATGGTCAGTAACGGCAACGTCACCGGGCTGGTCGAGCGCCTGGTCGAATCCGGCCATCTCGACCGGCGAACATCGGACACCGATCGTCGCGTGCAGGTAATCCGGCTGACGAAAATCGGCCGCGCCGAGTTTCGCAAGATGGCGGCGGAGCACGAGACCTGGATCGCCGACATATTTTCGGATCTCACCCCAAAGGATGTCCGCGAATTGATGCGCCTGTTGGCCAAGACCAAGGCCTCGGTGCAGAAATCCGCGCAATCGCGGTTGTGAGGTCTTGAACGCGGACGTCGACTACGAGGTCGAATACAACAACCGGGCACGGGTTCCGGAAAATCCGTCGATCATGGCCGCATGGGCAAGAGACGCGACAACCTGGCGCGAGCGGCATGTCCCGCGGGTTATTCCTTATGGCCGGGGGTCGCGGAACATCATCGATCTCTTTCCTGGCGATAATAACGGCCCGATTGTCGTCTTCATTCACGGTGGTTACTGGCAGGCGTTCGACAGCTCGTCTTTTAGTCATCTCGCCGCCGGGCTGAACGCCCACGGCATCGGCGTCGCCATCCCAAGTTACGACTTGTGTCCCGATGTCACCGTCGATCAAATTATCCGGGAGATGCGCGAAGCCTCGCGTGAGCTGGCGCGGCTCGGGCGTTCCCTCGTCATCAGCGGCCATTCCGCCGGCGGGCATCTCGCGGCCTGCATGCTGGCGACCGACTGGACCGCATATGATGCTTCGTTGCCGCAAGACCTCGTGATCGCGGCCTTTTCCATTTCGGGCCTGTTCGATCTCGGCCCGCTGGTCGATACCTCCATCAACAAGGCGTTGCGTCTCGACCGGACCACGGCCATGGCCGCCAGCCCGTTGTTCTGGAGCGCGCTTCCGCAGGGAAGCCTCGATGCGGTGGTGGGCGAAAACGAAAGCGCGGAATATCACAGGCAAAGCCGGGCCATCGTTGATGGCTGGGGCAGAGCAGGGATCGCGACACGGTTCGGCACGGTTCCCGGCGCCAACCATTTCACGGCGATTGCCCCGCTCGCCGATCCGGGTTCGCCGATGGTGCTGCGCCTGAAGCATTTGGCGGGACGCTAGATTTCAAAAAAGTATTGGATCGCCTGGATTTGGGCACTTGCGCCAAATTACTTTAAGTATAAAATGATTTGGCAATAGAGCGCTGCCGGACACGCTGGATATCGATCTTAAGCCTTTCATCCCGAAAACGAGGGACGATGGAAATGTCGGGTGGAACCTTAAGCCTTGGCCCATCGGGTCATGTTGATGATTTTTCGCGACGAAATCTTCCGCCATTCCACCAATGGCCGGAATTTCTTCTCGACCGGCCGGAGTTCAGATATACCGAATATCTCAATGCCGCGGTCGAACTGACCGACCGGATCGTCGAGAAAGGGCTCGGTGATCGTATCGCGCTGATCGGCAATGGTCGCCAGCGCACCTACAAGGAACTGGCGGACTGGTCGAACCGCCTTGCGCATGCCCTGGTGGAACATTACGGCGTCAAGCCCGGCAACCGCGTTCTGATACGCTCAGGCAATAATCCGGCCCTGGTCGCTGCATGGCTTGCGGCGACGAAGGCGGGCGCCGTCGTCGTCAATACCATGCCGATGCTTCGTGCCGGCGAATTGACCAAGATCGTCGACAAGGCAGAAATCAGCCTCGCACTGACCGACAGCCGCATCGCCGACGAACTGGTCGCGTGTGCGAAGACCAGCCGATTCCTCAAGCAGGTCGTGAATTTTGACGGAACGTCAAACCATGATGCCGAGCTCGATCGGGTGGCGCTGAACAAGCCGGTTCGGTTCGATGCGGTCCGAACCGGCCGGGATGATGTCGCCTTGCTGGGTTTTACCTCCGGCACCACGGGCGAACCAAAAGCGACGATGCATTTCCATCGCGATCTCCTGATCGTCGCGGATGGTTATGCCAGAGAAGTCCTCAACGTCACGCCGGAGGATGTCTTCGTGGGGTCGCCGCCGCTGGCCTTTACGTTTGGACTGGGCGGTCTTGCAATCTTTCCGTTGCGGTTCGGCGCTACCGCAACGCTGCTGGAGAACGCGGCGCCCGCCGAGATGGTCAAGATCATCGAAAACCACAAAGCCACGATCTGCTTTACCTCGCCGACCGCGTATCGGGCCATGATGGCCGCGATGGACAAGGGCGCCGATCTGTCGTCGCTGCGGCTTGCGGTTTCGGCAGGCGAAACCTTGCCGGCGCCGGTTTTCGAAAGCTGGACGCGCAGGACGGGCAAGACGATCCTTGACGGGATCGGCAGCACGGAAATGCTGCATATCTTCATTACCAACCGGGTCGGCGACGCCGCTGCCGGGACGACGGGGCAGCCGGTTTCCGGTTATGAGGCAAAGGTCGTCGACGATGACATGAACGAATTGCCGCCGGGCACCGTCGGCAAGCTCGCGGTTCGCGGCCCGACCGGATGCCGGTATCTCGCGGACGCGCGACAGTCGAACTATGTGCGCGATGGCTGGAATCTGACGGGCGATTCGTTCACCCGCGACGAGAAGGGCCGCTTTTCTTTCGTGGCCCGATCGGACGACATGATTGTCTCTTCCGGCTACAACATCGCCGGTCCCGAGATCGAAGCCGCGCTGCTGACTCACCCCTCGGTCGCTGAATGCGGCGTCGTCGGCGCTCCCGACGAAGCGCGCGGCATGATCGTCAAGGCCTATGTCGTCTTGATGCCTGATGTCGCAGCCGATGCCGCGCTGACGACTGAATTGCAGGACCACGTCAAGCGCGAGATCGCGCCTTACAAATATCCGCGCGCGATCGAGTTCGTAGCCCAGCTGCCGAAGACGGAAACCGGGAAACTGAAGCGATTTGCCTTGCGGCAGATGGCCCAGGCCGGATCGGCATCGGCAGGCATGGCCGCGGAATGAATGCACCTGAAGTGATGGAGAGTTGTTCGTGAGCACGCAGAAAGGGCCCACGCTCGCCGTGTTGCCGGTTGCGAAGGATGAAACTTCGGTAGCCACCCCGCAGATTTTGCAACCTAGCGGCTGGCCGGCGTCGAAGGGATACGCCAACGGCATGGCGGCCGACGGCCGTCTTGTGGTGACCGGCGGCGTGATTGGTTGGAATGATCAGGGTCATTTGCCCGCCGACTTCGTTGCGCAGGTCCGTCAAACCCTCTGCAATATTTCAGCCATTCTGGCCGAGGGCGGCGCGCGGCCCGAGCATCTCGTCCGTCTCACCTGGTATGTCGTCGACATGGAGGAATATCTGGCGAACCTGAAGACGCTCGGGCAGGTCTATCGCGATATTTTCGGCGCGCATTATCCCGCGATGGCGCTGGTCCAGGTCGTGCGTCTCGTGGAAAAAGCGGCGCGGGTCGAGATCGAGGCGACGGCGGTGGTGCCGCGTTGAGTCGATCTGCTGCAGATTCGGCAGACATAACTGTCCTTCCTGCCGATCCGCACGATTTCTCAGCCGATCCACTGCCATTGCGCGAACAACGCCGCATACATCAATAGCAAGCTGCCGCAGATACCCGCGATTGCCGGAACTGCCCAACTCCACCGACCCGCCAAGCGCGCCATGACAACGAACAGTGGGAACGACACGATATTGAAACGGGCCATCGAAGTGAACCCTGCTGGACCGCCGCACAGGGTCAGATAGGGCAGCGCCAGCAACAGGGCGGCAAACAGCGTCATGCCGCGGCTGATACCGGCG
>JAQGKJ010000661.1 GCA_028290165.1 Bradyrhizobium sp.
TGGATCCGATTGCCGCGAAGTACATTGGCGCTGGTATTGCCTGCATCGGCATGGGGGGCGCCGGCGCCGGCGTGGGTATCATCTTCGGCAACTATCTGGCCGCCGCGGTGCGCAATCCGTCCGCCGCCCAGGGCCAGTTCGGCAACCTGATCTTCGGCTTCGCCGTGACCGAAGCGCTCGGCATCTTCTCGCTGCTGATCGCGCTGTTGCTGCTGTTCGCACTCTGATCGCTGGATTTGGCCGAACAGGAGTAGCCGGTGGCTGAAAGTCATGGCGACGCCAAGGGCACGACCGCCCACACCGAAGCAGATGCCCACGGACGCGCGTTTCCGCCGTTCGAGAAGGACACCTTCGCTTCGCAACTGGTGTCGCTGCTGGTCGCATTCGTAGCGCTCTATCTGATCGTTTCGCGAATTGCGCTGCCGCGCGTCGGCAGCCTGCTCGACGAGCGTCAGAAGGCGATCGAGAGCGATCTGTCCGAGGCGCAAACGCTGAAAGACGCTTCCGACGCCGCGCTGAGGGCTTACGAAAGCGAACTGGCCTCCGCGCGTTCCCGCGCGCAGGCGATCAGCGCCGAAACCCGCGAAAAGCTGAACGCCGTGGCGGAAGCCGAGCGCAAGACGCTGGAAGAGCGGCTCGGACTCAAGCTTGCGGAAGCTGAAAAAACCATCGCCGCGACGCGTGAGGCCGCGATGAGCAACGTCCGCGGCATTGCCGCCGACGCCGCTGCCGCGATCGTGCAGCGGCTCACCGGCGTCGTGCCCGACGGCAAGGCGATAGACAGCGCCGTCGACGCGTCCTTGAAGGGATAAGCCTGATGTTCGCCGAACCGGAATTCTGGGTCGCCGTTGCCTTCGTCATCCTGATGGGCGTGTTCGCCTATTTCGGCATCCATCGCACGGTGCTCAAGGCGCTGGATCATCGCAGCGAACGCATCAAGGCCGAGCTCGACGACGCCCGCCGCCTCAAGGAAGAGGCCGCCAAATTACTTAGCGAGTACAAGGCCCGCCGCGCCAGCGCGGAACGCGAGGCACAGGACATCATCGCATCGGCAAAAGTCGAAGCCGAGCGCATCGCATCCGAAGCCAAGACCAAGATGGAAGATTTTGTCGCCCGCCGCACCAAGACCGCCGAGAGCAAGATCGCGCTGGCCGAAGCCCAGGCGCTGGCCGACGTCCGCGCCGCCGCGGCCGATGCCGCCGTGACCGCAGCCTCCACCATCCTGTCGCAATCGGTGAAGGGTGAAGTCGCCGACACCCTGCTCGCCAAGGGCATCGCCGAAGTCCATAAAAAGCTGAACTGAGGTTATTGCCGTCGTCCCTGCGCACGGCCTACGCCGCGGCTTCTCGCGTGGCACGATGGCCGACGGCTTTCGTAACGACCAGCAGCGGTGGTTAGGGGTCCCCGCGTTCGCGGGGACGACTGCCTTGGATTGGCCCGCAAGCGCCGCCTATTATTTCTTCTTCTTCGCCACTTTCGGTTTCGGCTCCGGCGCCAGCGCCTGCGGATCGAAGCCGATATAGAAGATGTAGGAATCGTTGGCCGCGCCCAGCGGCACCGGATAGACTAGGTCTTCGGCAACCAAAGTGAACGGCTCGCTGGAGTCCTCGGACATCGACACCGTCGTCTGGTAGGCCTTGGTGGCGATGGTCTTTTCCTGCACGCCGCCCTGCACCACGGCAACGCGGAGCGGAATCGTGACGCTGGCAGGTGCGCCGGCAGGGCCGGCGATGATGCGGCCCTGAATGCCGATCCGCGCGATGATCTGGTCGCCGGACTTGGTGCATTGACGAGCGGTGCGGGTGATCGTCGCCTGATAGCGCAGGTCGTTGCCGATCGCCGGCTTGCCCGGAGCGCCCACGGCGTAAGTAGAGGCTCCGGCGCGAATGCTGACGGGGGGACAGGTCAAATCGTCTTCGGGTTCGGTGCTAGGGGCAGCACCCTGGGCCGGCTCTTCCGACTTGCCGCCGCCGAACAGGCTCTTGAAGCGATCGCTCAGCGATTGCGACGACGCCGGCGAGGCCAGCAAGCTGCAACCGATTGCAAGCGAGACCGCGCCCACGATCGCGATCCTCCGGCGCTGAGCCGCCGTCATGACGCTGTGTCTATCACCCATGCGATGTCCCTGGCCCTTAACTGTTCTGACCATCCTGCCCCCGGGGGCCGGGTTATAACAGCGCAATGGCGGCGAACCCAAGGCACTCGAACCACATGCGCCACAATCCGAAAAACAGGGTTAGCCGCGAAAATCCTCATGCAGGAGACCGAACAGCAAATGGTCCTGCCAGACCCCATTGATGCAGAGATAGCGCCGCGCCAGGCCCTCGCGGGCAAAACCGCATTTCTCCAGCACCCGAATCGAGGGCGCATTGGAGGGGATGCAGGCGGCCTCGATGCGATGCAGATTGAGTTCGCCGAACAGCGACGGCAGCAGCACGCGCAGCGCCGCCGTCATGTAGCCGCGATGCGCATGCGGTTGCCCGACCCAGTAGCCGATGGTGCCGGCCTGCACGATGCCGCGACGGACGTTGGCGAGCGTGACGCCGCCGATCATGGCGCCATCTGATTCGCGAAATACGATGAATGGATAGGACCGGTCGGCGGCAATGTCTTCGGCATAGCGGCGCAGCCGCCGCCGGAATCCGGAGCGGGTCAGGTCGTCGGACGGCCAGATCGGTTCCCACGGCGTCAAATATTCGCGGCTATATTCGCGCAAATGCACCCATTGCAGAAAATCCGACATCTGCGGCGCGCGCAGCAACAGGCCATGGCCGCGCGGGGCAAGCGCGGCAGGTCCGCTGGATGGAAGCCGAAACAGGGCCATTTGTGATACTCCCCGTGACCGAAGCCTAATCTAGGCGCCGCCTTCGTCCTAGTGAAGGCGGGCCTTGACCTTCGATCGGGTCAATCCTTCCGCAAAAGTCACCGCCGTGTCCAGCCCCCTGCCGCTGCCGAGCGCGACGACCGCCGGCCGGCTGCGCGACAGCAGCCCCCGCGCGGCGTCCCGCGTCGATTCCACGCTCACGGCATCGATCCGGGCGACCAGCTCTTCCACCGTCAGCGGGCGTCCATAGGCCAGCACGTGCCGCGCCAGCTGTTCGGCGCGCGAGCTGCAGCTTTCGAGCGCCATCAACAACCCCGCCTTCATCTGCGCCTTGGCGCGCGCCACCTCGGCTTCGGTCAAGGTTTCCACCGCGTCGTTGATGACATCGACGATCACCTCCATCATCTCGGGTGCATCGCCTGGATCGGTGCCGGTATAGAGCCCGAAGAATCCGGTGTCGGTGTAGGGCGCATGGAACGTGTAGATCGAGTAGCACAGCCCGCGCTTTTAGCGCACTTCCTGGAACAGCCGCGACGACATCCCGCCGCCGAGCGTGTTGGTGAAGACCTGGAGCGAAAATAGCGATAGATCGGTTTGCGGCACGCCTTCCAGCGCCAGCGTCAGATGCGCCTGTTCGAGCTCGCGATGCACGACGCGGGAGCCGCCCTTGCCGAACATCGCGGCCTGCGGCTTCGGCGCCGCCGTGCCCTCGAAACTCGCGAAGCGTTGTGTCACTTCCTCGACCACGCGCTTGTGATCGACCGCGCCCGCCGCCGCCACCACCATGTCCGGTCCGCGATAATGGGTGGAGAGATAGCCGCGCAGCATGTCGCGATCGAAGCGCTTCAGCGTCTTTGCCGTGCCCAGCAGGGAGCGCCCCATCGGCTGGTCCGGAAAACACAATTCGTTGAGATGCTCGAACACGACGTCGTCGGGCGTATCCTGCGCAGCGCCGATCTCCTGCACGATGACACTCTTTTCGCGCTCCAGTTCGTCCGGCACGAATGACGGATTGGCGAGAATGTCGGAGAGCACATCGAGTGCCAGCGGCACGTCGGCCTTCATCACCCGCGCATAATAGGCGGTGGTTTCAGTAGAGGTGCCGGCGTTGAGATCGCCGCCGACCGCCTCGATCTCCTCGACGATCTCGCGCGAGGACCGCCGCGTGGTACCCTTGAAGGCCATGTGTTCCAGCAAATGCGAGATGCCGTGCTCGTTCGACTTTTCGTCGCGGCCGCCGACGCCGGCCCACACGCCGAGCGCCGCGGTTTCCAGATGCGGCATGGTGTCGGTAATCACCGTGAGGCCGGAGGGAAGCTTGGTAACGTCGACGCTCATCCGGCAACTCCTTGCTTCGCGGCGCGGCTCACCGAGCGCACGAACGTTTCGATTTCAACCTGATCGTTCTTCATGACCTTGATGTGCTCCGGCTTGGTCATCAAACCCTCAAGCCAGGGCGGCAGTTCCGGACGCACGCCGCAGGCGGCCTCGACCGCATCGGGAAACTTCGCCGCATGCGCGGTGGACAGCACAATGTTGGGAATTTTCGAATCCGAGGTGTCGCGATCGGCCACCGCCAGGGCGACCGCGGTATGCGGATCGACGAGATCGCCGGCCTCGCGCCAAGCGGCGCGGATGGCGGCGCTGGTTTCGGTCTCGTCCGCCCGCCCGGCATCGAATTCCTCCCGGATCGCGGCAAGCGTCGCATCCGGCAGCACGAAACGCCCCGATTGTTTCAGCGACGCCATCAGGCGGCGAACGGTGCCGGCGTCGCGCCGGCCAGCCTCGAACAACAGCCGCTCGAAATACGAGGAAACCTGGATGTCCATCTACGGTGAGGCGGAGGCGTGCACCTCGCGCACTTCGTAGATGCCGGTCTTGAGCGTGCGCGGCAGGATATCGTTTACGTTGGCGGCGATCCGCAAAGACCGGATCGGCAGCCCCATGCGCTTCGCCACATAGCCCGCAAAAATGTCGCCGAAATTCCCGGTCGGGACGGTGAAGTCCACCGTTCTTGCCGGCGCGCCAAGCGCGACCGCGGAGGTGAAATAATACACCACCTGGGCCACGATCCGCGCCCAGTTGATGGAATTGACGCCCGACAGCGCGACCGCGTCGCGAAAGCCGTGATGATTGAACAGGCCCTTCACGATCGCCTGGCAATCATCAAAGGTGCCTTCGATGGCGAGCGCGTGAACATTGTCGGCGGCCGACGTCGTCATCATCCGCCGCTGCACGTCGGAGATCCGGCCGTGCGGGAACAGCACGATCAGGTCGACATTGCTCAGGCCCGCGAACGCATCGACCGCCGCACCCCCGGTATCGCCCGAGGTTGCGACCACGATGGTCGTGCGCTGCGCGCGCTGCGCCAGCACATGGTCCATCAGCCGCGAGATCAGCTGCATCGCCACGTCCTTGAACGCGAGCGTTGGGCCGTGAAACAGCTCCAGCACGAATTGATGCGGCCCGATCTGACGAAGCGGAACCACGGCGGGATGGCGAAATGTAGCGTAGGCCTCGTTCGCCATGCGGCCGAGATCGGCGTCAGGAATCTCGCCGCCGACAAACGGGCGGATCACATCGACGGCGACCTCCCAATACGGCCGGCCAAAGAATCCGGCGATGGTTTCACGCGAAAGCTGCGGCCAGGCTTCGGGCACGTAGAGACCGCCGTCGCGGGCAAGCCCGGTCAGCATCACGTCGCAGAACCCTAAGGCCGGGGCCTCCCCCCTTGTCGAAATATACCGCGTCAAACCGCCCTCCAAAGGCCTGCGTCTCCCGCCAAGCCTTTGATCAGAATGAATTATTTATCTTCGTCGGTGCCGAAGCCGGGGCGGCACCATAAAGCGTTTTCAGCGGAATGGGAAATGCCAACAATGGCAGAATCCGGGGGAATGACGCACCTGGCAGACCGCATCATTGCACACTACGAGAAACACGCGACCGCGTGGGCTAGCGACCGCCAGAACAGCGGCTGGATCGCACGACCGCTTCATCGACAGTTTATCGGCAGGCCCAAGGGTCCTCGACCTTGGCTGTAGCCCGGGACGGCCTGTTGCCAAGCATATGCACGAGCGCGGCCTGCACGTGACCGGCGTCGATTCCTCTCCCACCATGATCTCGCTTTGCCAGCGCCATCTACCCAGCCACGAGTGGATCGTAGCCGACATGTGACGGCTGTCGCTGGGCCGCCGCTTCGACGCTATCCTGGCCTGGGACAGCTTCTTTCACCTCGACCACGATAGCCAACGTCGAATGTTTGCGGTGTTTGCCGAGCACGCATCCGCCGGCGCGGCACTGATGTTCAACAGCGGACCCGAACACGGGAGGGGATCGGCACCTATCGTGGCGACCCCCTGTATCATGCGAGCCTGGCGCCCGATGAATACCGGGCGCTGGCGAACCGGTTCGGTTTCGAGGTGATCGAGCATGTTGCCAATGATGCGCGCGTGGGGGGACGGACGGTGTGGCTCTGCAAGAGACGCGAAGATTCATGCTGACGGCGCGCCCGTTGCCGTTCTTGCGAACGCTGGTAGTGTCTGGCGTCAAGCGGCCGAGACCGGCTATGACCCGCTGAAGCGGGGCGGAGGAAGCAGCACCATGTACACCTTGATCGGCATTGGCTTGCTCGTCGCCGTTGCCCTCCTCTCGAATAAAGAGCAGCGTAAGGGGGCTTGGCTGCTCGCTGCTGTGGTGATCGTGCTGGTCGCCATTTCCGACCGCTTCCACTAGCGCTTAATTTCCTCTGATCGGA
>JAQGKJ010000724.1 GCA_028290165.1 Bradyrhizobium sp.
CAGCTCACGGGGCCACGCGACGTCACCTATACTGAGGTGGGTCGCTTTCTTGCAGAAAAGGTCGGCGCCGACCCGCGATTGGTTGAGCCGGTGAGTGCTCTTCAATGCGGCATGCCAAGGGGCTCGACACCCCGAAACACGACACTCGACAGTTCCTATATTGCAGAGAAATACGACCTAACAGTTCCCGACGCCTTCGATGTGATCGAAAAGGCTTTAGGCTAAGTCGAGGCGCGCTCGCTGACCACATTGGGACGGATTCGCCAGCATTTGTGTTGGCGCAGGTCGTGGAAGCGAGCACGGCACGGCGCCAACGTAGGGCGCGAGGCCAAAGAAACGGCCCCTGCGCGGGGTGGCTGCGCAGAGGCCATTTGGAACGGCGCAGCCTTTGGGCGAGTTACGCGAAGAGATCAGCGCCCTCCTGCGTGAAAGACAGATAAGCGCCCGACGGATGCATGGTCACATAGCCGCGCTAGATAGCCAGCTTCACGGCGGCGGAGTACTCGTCGTAACTGCCGCCTGCGGAAACGAACTGCAAATTGATGGTGCCGATCTCCACCCTGCCGGCATGGTCGGCCTCAATCCCGTTGGCTATCTCCAGCAGCTTGCGGGCGGCGGTGTCGACATTGGCGAGCGGGCGATCTTCCCTGAAATTCATCGAGCTTGTCTCGTTGCGGCGCTGAGGGGTGAAAAAAGGCGAACTCGCCTACCTAAACACCTCGCTCAAGTAGATAAACCGTTCTAGATTTGACCCGTTTATTCCAAATAGTTGATTTGCAGACATACGACATGAAAGTCCAGCGGACCGCCAGAGGACGCAAACCCGAGACCCACCTGGGCCTAGCCCTTACGGCATACCAACAGAAATACGACATGCCTAACGGCCAAATGGCGAAGGAGATAGGCATCGCCGGGTCTACGTTATCGCGCATTAGGGGCGGCTCAATGCCGGACGGGAACGGCTTGGCAAAGATCATCTTGTGGCTGTCGAAGGTTCGAAATTCTCGCCACCTATAGCGGGTCGAGCGACCGCAGGACTTCAGGCGCACCACGGGGCATTCTACGGCGCGGGTTTCCGTTAACTGCGCCGGCGTTCGACGCAAGTCTGGCGGCTTAACCAGGGACATCGGGGGGGGCCGCCATGCCAGCCAAGCCGAAAGCCAGCGCGCGAACCAAGCGCGGAGCCATAGCCGCTGCGTTCGGCGACGTGCCGGTCGATTCCGAAAATATCGATTTCCTTACAGCCGCCGGCATCTGGCAAAGGTCCGCGACGGCAATTGGCGCGATCTGAAATACATCGTCGAGTTCGATGAGCTGGAGCAGGCCATCTGGAACACGCTCGATCGAATCCGCCAGCACGACGGCGAGAGAATTTTCAAAGAGGTGGCCGACCGCTTAACCAACGGGATCGCTCAGGATGTCGAGATTACGCAGGGAAAATGGGACCGACGTATTCGGCGAGGTGATCGAGCAGTCGCCGCTTGACGTTGGCCCCAGCCTTGGCCCCAAACAGCAGCCAACAGCATCAACCCGGACAAAACACGGGCGTAAAGGCAATCAGTTAAGTGTCTGAAAAATCAGATGGGGAGCCACACCTCCGCATGAACGGCGATGGGGCTATTCGTATTTCAAGACCGGTGCCTTAAACCACTCGGCCACCCTTCCGTCGTGGCGACATCAAGCACTTAGCCCCCCGGAGATCAAGAACGCTTAGGAACTTGTTTGGTTTGGTCCCAAGTTTGGCCAAAAGGCGCATCAGTTTCTGTGGAGTCCGGCACCCAAAGTTCACGATTGCAGAAACCGAACCGTCCGCCGTGTTCGGCCTCTTCCGCTTGGCGCAGTTGCGGAGCAGATTCTGTCCGCCGCGATCGTTGAGAAATTCGTCTTGTGCGGCGATGGCGGATTGAGCCTGCGACGGCGGAGTCGTCCTGTCCGATCGTCTCGACCGTAAGGCACGCCGGCATCGTCAAGGTGAAGCGGTACGGCGTCGACATGGACGTCTCGCCGAAGAAGATGAGCCACCGTTCCTGGCGCGGGTGGTCTGGCGATCGGCGACGGGTGAGGGCGGCCGGCCCGAAAATGATCGCTTCCACATTAGATGAAGACGCTTTTTTAAACCCTTGATGATTTTATGAAAAGGCCGCACCGTCGAGCGGCCGAGTAGCCGGGCGCCGCCCTTTTTCACCTACCCCAGAGGACGCGAGCGCTCGGCTACTTCGATAAAGCCGGCCGTGGCCGCGTAAGGTCAGGTCCGCACCCCTGGCGGGGTCAAGACGCAAACGACGCGGCGACCGTCAGCGCAGAGTCCTGCATGCCTTTTCGGTTGCCAAGTCTGCATCATCTTGCTCTTCCCGGTAGATCGCCCGGGGGCCGGGTAGCCGGGATTTGAGGTCGCAAAATCCGTCAGGTTTTGCTCGCCCCGGAGGCCGGCGGGCCTGCGGGGGGCTCTGAAGGAATCTCGATTGCGCCGGCCCTCGACACCGCCGCGGCCGTGATCATATTGGCGCTACCCTGCGAGTGGTTACCAGCGCCGAAGTCATTAAAGAGAATAGCAGCTTGACCCACGACTGCGACAATTGCGGCTACGATTACGGGTATCAAGTCACCGCGCCGGTGTTTTCTTTGAGCGTGCATTTGCCTGTCTAGCCAATCCGTTGCTTCGTGCTGGTTCGTGTCGAACACGCGACCAGTGTGACCGTTGATCGCCGATGTGCTTGGGCCTGATGTAGGATTCGCAATCCGTCGACACCATTAAATTGATTTTTATGGCGCGGCCGGATCCGTGGCGGCTCATCAGTATAAGCCCGAGGCGGCCGAGGCGTTACTCATCCATTTTCGGGTCTCTGCATCGGTCCATCCGGGAACCGCGTAGCTCTTCGGGGCGGTGACTTGTTGGAAAGGGCGCAAGTGGCCCTCGGCCCGTTTGGAGCGAAGCACCGTCGCGGCGTCCGCAGGCCCACACAAAATGATCAATAGGCCTAAGGCCAAAACGGTTCGCATCGTCTAGTCCGAGCAGCAATCTTGATTGGGAACCTCGCCACGGTTCATCTTCCAGGCAAGGATTTCGGCCAGCATTTTCGCTTGGCCTCACAATTACCCCGCACCCCGCGCACGCACGCGGGGGCTCAAGCATCTCAAGAGGAAAGTCGTTGTCACTCGGCCTTTTTACAAGGGCCGCTTACAAGGGCCGCCTGAGCTGTCCTTGTTGCCAATACAGGGGCTACGAAGGGTGGGGCGAGGGCCCGCAGGCGGCCGAAATAGTTGACCGGACAAGAACGGACAGAATCCGACTGGATTGCCCCGGAGGGTGCGCACCGGAGCGCTCTCAACCTCAAGCGCTGGGTGCTGCGATCGTCGGTTGCCCCGCTGCGCGCGGGATCAGCTGAAGGCGAAAGCGAGCAAGCTTGAGCACAGCAGCACGAGGCCGGCCGCTGTCAGCGCGAGGAAACCGTCGGACACGAAGTCATGTTTAGCCATGGTGCACCTGCCACTCGCGATGCTGGTCCGAATTTATTAAAGATTTCCGAATCGCCTTTTTGCAAAAGCTATTGCGGGCCCCCTGCCGGGATCAGGCCCTGGAACGAAAGCCTTCAAATGCGTGGGCAAGGAAGATGCCCGCGCTAATCAGGCCCAAAAATGCTGTAACTGCTTCAATCATCGCAAATGTCCGTTGGCCCCTGTCGCGACAGAACGACTGCGGCGCTGCACAGTCAAAAGAATTCCCTCGCAAAATCGAAAATCGGACCTGACTGATGATTTGGTGCAACAGTTGGGAACCAGGGGCGCCGAGCAAACGGCCGCGGACTGAAAGCAAGCGTCAGTTCGGCCCGTAAATCCACCGGCCACCGCGGCAACCATTGATTCACCACCCCGCGGCTCTCCTCATTTCCGCCGCCTTCGGGTTGCGATATCTTCATATCTTGATGCGGAGGTGGGCTGCATCGGGGCGTAGAACGGCCGGGTGCCTCGACGTAGGCATGCGGCCGGCGGAATGGTAATTGGGGCGGATGGGGATTCGACGGTCAGATCAGCTCATCCTGACGGCGCGCGGCGCCGCTGCTGTGGCGGCATGTCTTATTCTCGCCAACTGCGCCTCGTCGGGCAAATTTGCCAGCCGGGTCGACCCCAAATACGGCGTTTCCTCGAGCCCGCGGGTGGTCGCTTTCGGCGAACCCGTACCAAAGGGCGGCGGTACCTACCGAATTGGCAAGCCCTATACTGTCGCGGGCCGGGTCTATGTCCCGGAAGAAGACACCGGCTATCGCGAGGACGGTCTGGCCTCCTGGTACGGCGACGATTTCCACGGCCGGCTGACCGCCAATGGCGAAGTGTTCGACATGGCCTCGCTGACGGCCGCCCATCCGACCCTGCCGATGCCCTGTTACGCGCGCGTAACCAACCTCTCCAACGGCAAATCGCTCATCGTCCGCGTCAATGACCGCGGCCCCTATCACGGCAATCGTCTCATCGATGTCTCGAACAAAGCCGCCGAACTTCTTGAATTCAAGGGCAACGGCGTGGCGCGCGTGCGCGTCGAATATGTCGGCCGGGCGCCGCTGGAGGGTTCGGACGACCGCCAACTGATCGCAACCCTGCGCACCGGCGTGCCGGCGCCATCGCCGTCGATGGTTAGGGTGGCATCCGCCCGTCCATTCGTTCCGGAAATGCCCTCGAATGCCCGGCCGCTCCGGGGCGAGGTTCCGATGCCGGAGGGGCGGCCCTATAGCCTCGGGAATACCTCGGCGGACATGGCCTCGATCAATGCGACGTCGGAAATGTCGGCCTCCAGCCGACGACGTTCGGCCGGTCGCGTTTTGGAAAACCCGCGCGCGGTGCGGTACGAAAATGACGATCGGGATGTGCCCGACACGAGGCCTGTTTCGGCCTACGCGCCGATCGATCCGCGCGGACCGAGCGAATTATTGGCCGGACGCGGAATCTATTAACCCGCATTCCCTTTGAGAAAAGCGATCAAGGCCGCGTTGACCTCGGCGGCGCGTTCCTGCTGGATCCAGTGGCCGGCGCCCTCGATGATGAGCTTTTGTTTCAGGTTCGGCAGAACCCGCTCCGATCAGCGCGGCTTGCCACGGCGCGGCAGAGTAACACCACCGGACCTTCGCCCTGTTCGAGCAGGAAAAGATCGATCCAGTTGGCGGAAATGGTGCGTGAGGATGGCATCGCTTTTCCGCCTTGTTTCGACGATTTGTTGATGGGAACGACCGTGCGCGACGATAGGGTCGTTTAGCGAGCGCCGCAATCGACTCTGGCGCAGTTGCCAAAACCCGTGTTGTTTGCGGTACTTCCAGCTGTTAGAACGCCGGCTTCAAGGCATGATCGATGGCAGCCGAATTGTCACCCTCCCGCAAGCCAAAGCCCGCGACAGAACATATCTCGCGCGGCCTGATCGCGGCCCTGGTCGCGGTCGCGGTGGGGTGGGGCGGCTTGGTGCTTGCCGCCAACAACAGCATGCAGGGCGCCAAGAAGGATGAGGGCGGTTTCGACGGCGATGCACCGACCGCGATCCTGATCGAAGCCACCAGCGGCAGCGTGCTGTTCGAGAAGAACGCCGATGAGCTCAGGGCGCCGTCCAGCATGATGAAGCTGATGACGGCCGAGACGGTCTTCCACGCCATCAAGCAGGGCGAGGTCAAGCTGACCGACGAATACCGCGTCAGCGAAAACGCCTGGCGCAGGGGCGGCGCGCCCGCGGGCGGCTCGACCATGTTCGCGGCCATTCACAGCAAGATTTCCGTCGACGATCTCCTGCACGGCGCCATCATCCAGAGCGGCAACGATGCCTGCATCGTGCTGGCGGAGGGCATCGCGGGTAACGAGCGCACCTTCGCAACAGAGAATATGACCAAGCGCGCCCGCGAGCTTGGCATCACGCAGTCGACCTTTGCCAATTCCAACGGGCTGCCCGATCCCGGTAACAAGATGACGGTGCGGGATCTCGCCAAGCTCGCGCGTTACGTCATCCAGACCTATCCCGAATTCTACAAATTGTTCGGCGAGAAGGAATTCACCTGGAACAAGATCCGGCAGCAGAACCGCAACCCGCTTCTGAACTCGCTCGAAGGCGCCGACGGTTTGAAGACCGGCTACACCAAGGAGGGCGGTTACGGCATGGTCGGCTCTGCCGTGCAAAACGGCCTGCGGCTGATCGTTGTCATCAACGGGCTGGAGGATCCCGACGATCGCGCCTCCGAAGCGAAGAAAATGCTGGAATGGGGATTTCGCAATTTCGAGGTGCGGACCTTGTTCGCGGCCCAGCAGCCGGTCGGCTACGCAAAAGTGTTTGGCGGCGACAGCCGCTCGGTGAAACTCTCAAGCCCCGAACCGATCAAGGTAATGGTACAGAAGAACGGCACCGATAAGCTGATCGCGCGTGTGGTTTACAACGGACCGGTACGGGCTCCGATCGAATCTGGTCAGCAGGTCGGCGTCGTCAGGGTTTGGCGCGGCACCAACATGGCCATGGAGGCGCCGGTTTACGCGGCCGAAGCGGTCGGCAGGGGGTCGACGATGCGGCGGGCGATCGATGGTGTGAGCGAACTTGTCATCGGAATGTTCCGCGCCGGCGCCGAGAAACTGTGACGATGGCCGAAGCAGCGGTCAAACGAACACCCGGGCGCGGACGATTCATCACCTTTGAGGGGGGCGAGGGGTCGGGCAAATCCACCCATATCAAGAAACTCGCCGAGCGCCTGAACGCCGCCAAGCTGCGCACCCTCGTCACGCGCGAGCCCGGGGGATCGCCGGGCGCTGAAATCATCCGGCATCTCGTGCTCTCCGGAATGGGCAAGCTGTTGGGCCCGGAGGCTGAAACCCTGTTGTTTGCGGCCGCGCGCGACGACCACGTGCGTACCGTGATCAAGCCGGCCTTGAATCAAGGGATCTGGGTGCTGTGCGACCGGTTTTCGGATTCGACGCGGGTATATCAAGGCCGGCTCGGACATGTCGCGCCGGCGTTTCTCGATGCGATGGAGCGGGTAACGATTGGCGATCTCAAGCCCGATTTGACCTTTGTTCTCGATGTCCCCGTGGAGGTCGGCATGCAGCGCGCAGCGAAGCGTCGCGGCATTGGCGCGCCCGACCGGTTTGAGGCCGAAAATCTCGGATTTCATCAGGAATTACGCGATGCTTACCGGCAGATTGCCGCTGCCGAGCCGGAGCGATGCCTGCTGATCGATGCGAACGCAGACCTCAACACGGTTGCCGAGAGTATCTGGAACGCGCTGCGCGACCGTTTCTTCGCAACCGGCGCCGGCAACGTGGCGAGTTCGGCATGAGCGCCCGTAAGGTCGAGCCGGAGATTGCCGCGCGTCATCCGCGCGAAACCACTGCACTGTTCGGTCATCGCGAAGCCGAGGCGGCATTATTGAACGCCTATCGCAGCGGACGCATTCCGCACGCCTGGCTGATCGGCGGCGCGGCAGGAGTAGGCAAGGCGACGCTGGCCTATCGAATGGCGCGCTTCGTGCTCGCCCACCGCAATCCGCTCGGCTCCGATGTGCAACGGGCCGAAACGCTTCACGTCGATCCGTCCGATCCGGTCGCGCGCCATGTTGCGGCGAGCGCCCATGGCGGCCTGCTCACGTTGGAGCGGACATTGAACGACAAGGGCGTGCTGCGAACCGTGATCACGGTCGACGAGACCCGCGAGACGATTTCATTTTTCGGCTCGACCGCGGCAGTCGAAGGCTGGAGGGTTTGCATCGTCGACACCGTCGATGAACTCAACCCCAACGCCGCCAACGCGCTCCTGAAAATTCTCGAGGAGCCGCCGCGGCAATCGCTGTTCCTGCTCGTCAGCCACGCGCCGGCGCGGGTGCTGCCGACGATCCTGTCGCGCTGTCGCAAATTGCTGTTGCGGCCGCTGGCGACCTCCGACGTCGTCGGCGCTGCCGCGGAGGCCGCAAACATCCCGATCGACGACCCCGCGCTTAGCGAGGCCGCCGCTGCGGCGGAAGGCAGTGTCGCGCACGCGCTGACGCTGCTTGGCGGCGACGCGCTAAAACTTCACCAGCGCACAGCGGCGCTGCTGGCGACGCTGCCGCGGATCGATCCGCGCGAGCTGCATGCGCTGGGCGACGCGCTCGGCGGCAGCGACCGGGTGGCGCTCGCCACCTTCATCGACAGCGTCGATCGCTGGGTCAGCGAGCGGCTGCGCAGCGACGACGCCAATGCCAATGCCAACCTTCCCCGCCTTGCACGGCTGGCGGAGGTGTGGGAAAAGATCAATCGCGCCGCGCGCGACACCGCAGAATACAATCTCGAGCGAAAGCCGCTGGTTTTCTCGGTGTTCGGGCTGCTTGCGGAGGCGACGCGCTAGCCGCTCCGCTCGTGGCCATCCCCAACAATCTGGTTTGAGCAACTGTAAGGAAATTGTGGTGGCCGCGGCCAAGAAAAAAACTGTCAAGAAGCGAAGCGCGAGGAACGCGCGCAAGCCGCCGCGCAAGCGCACCGGCAAGGCGTCGACGCGCAAAAAACCCGCGAAGAAAAGCAAAGTCGTGGTCAGGAAAGCGAAGAAGGCGACGAAAAAGCCGGTTACGAAAAGGGCTGCCAAGAAATCAGTCAAGAAGTCCGTGAAGGCGAAATCGAAGAAGAGCGTTTCGACCCCGAAGCAAACGAACAAACCGAAAAAATCAGGAAAACCCAGCAAGGCCGGCCTCATCGCAAAGCCCGCGCCGGCCTCGCTTCGCGAAAACATCTTCTACATCACCACCGCGATCGCGTACCCGAACGGCGTGCCGCATATCGGCCACGCCTATGAGGCGATCGCCACCGATGCGCTGGCGCGTTTTCAGCGGCTCGACGGCAAGGATGTTTTCTTTCTGACTGGAACCGACGAGCACGGGCTCAAGATGGCTCAGACCGCCGAGCTCGAAAAGCTGCCCACGCTGGAGGTCGCGACCCGCAACGCGCAGCGATTCAAGGACATGGATGAGCGTCTGAACGTCTCGTTCGACCGTTTCATCCGTACCACAGAGGAACAGCACCATCGCTCCAGCCAGGAAATCTGGAAGCGCATGGCCGCCAATGGCGACATCTATCTCGACAGTTATGCCGGCTGGTATTCGGTGCGCGACGAGGCCTATTACGCCGAGGACGAGACGCACATTAACGAACACAAAGTG
>JAQGKJ010000726.1 GCA_028290165.1 Bradyrhizobium sp.
AGCACATGCATCTCAAAGCCTCGCGGTCACGAAGCTTCGCATCTTGCCGGGATTGAGCAGGCCATACGGATCGACTTCGTGTTTGAAGCCCAGCTGGTCGGCATCGACGCGCTTGTAACGGCTGCCATCCTCGACGGTAAAGACGTGCGGGTTGGCGATATAAACTCCGCGCTCCTCATGTGACCGGATGATCTCGTTCAATCGATCCGCGCCGGTATAACGCACAACCGGCAATCCACTGCAGGTGACGCGGCCGTTGAAGCGGATGAATTCGAGATGCTGCAGCACCTCATCCGGAAACAGCTCCCGCATCTCGGCGACCTTTTCCATGAGACGGTCGTGCGGATAGAGGAATTGCAGATAGGTGACGGAACGATCGGACTTGAGAACCTGCAGCGAGGTGTGGTTCCAGGTGTATTCATACAGCGGGACCTGACCGGGGCCATCGTCGGTCGGCGTTTCCAGTGTGACCGTTCCGCGCCCGCCAAGCAGGGACTTGAAGCTTTCGAGCGAGGGTTCCGCGATCATCGCGATCAAGATGCTCTTGCCGTCCGGACAATAGGGCTTCAGCGCACCAAAGTAGGAAGGCAGCGGCGACGTAATTGGCGAGAGCAATTTCTTGACCACCCCATCGGCGAGCGCTGCTTCGTAGCCGAACGCCGTCGTCTCGAGGAAGTCATCGAACACGACCACGACATCGATCCACTTCCAGGTGGGCGTCAAAGGCATTTCGAGCGCCGTGATGATACCGGTGGTGCCAAAGGCGCGATTGATCTTTTGCGCCGCGTCTCCTCGCAGTTCGATGATACGCGGCTCTTCTTCGATCGTGACGATGCGGGCGGCCAGGATGTTGCCGGGCTCGCGCAGGCCGCCATAATTGACCGAACCGATGCCGCCGGAGCCGCCCGCCACGAACCCTCCGATCGTGGCGGTCCGCTTGGTGGAAGGATGCATCCGCAACTCCCAGCCTGAAGGCTGCAACTCGGCGTCGATCGCGTTCATCTTCGCGCCCGCGCCGACACGTACTAGTCCGGGCCTCGTCCACTCGATGGCCGCGAGCGCCGTAATGTCGAGCAGCACTCCGCCCTCCAGCGGTACCGCCTGGCCGTAATTGCCGGTGCCGCCTGCTCGCACCGTCAGCGGGACGCGGTGGCGCGCGCAGGCCGCTACGACCCGGACGACATCCGCCTCGTCACTTGGCGACACGATCAGATCGGCCGACTTGCCGTTCAGCTGTTCGTTCAAAATTGGGCTATACCAGAAGAAATCGCGCGAGCGCCTCTGCACGATTTTGGAATCGGTCACGGTGGGGATGTTGCCAAGATCGGCAACAAGCGAAGCGATAGTACTGGACGAAAGAACGTTCACGGCCCGGTCGCCGCCGACGCAGCGCGATCCGCGAGTTCAGCCGCTATTGCCCCCGATCTAACGACGAAGCCAAAGCACTGGCGAACGTTGTAAATCGTCGCAGCCAAACAATAGTCGGGTGACGTCGTGGCGGCGCAGTCCTCAAGCAGCAAGCAGTCATAACCGCGAAAATTGGCATCCTGCAGCGTACACAGGACGCATTGGTCCGCGTTGATACCGGCGAACATCAGCGTGGTGACGCCGAGATTGCGCAAGATGCTGTCGAGCTCAGTGTCCTGGAAGCCGGACATCCGGTATTTCGCCACCTGGATGTCTGACGTATTGGCTGCGAGTTCATCCACGATCGCCGCCGACCAACTCCCGCGCTCCAGAACTCTTGCGCCCGATCCTGGTAGCTCATCGCCGAGGCCGACGCCGGCACCGCTGGGCTTATAGACGTGCAGCAACGCCGGGCTGAGATTGAGCCTGTCAGGCCGGTTGCCCCAGTTGACCCAGATCACCGGAACATCATGGCTGCGCAGCGCGGGCAGCAGATTTCGCAGCGGTGCTATGGGGGTTCGGGCCGGCGCGATATCAACGCCGAGATGGGCGAGCCAGCCACCCGGATGGCAGAAGTCGTTCTGCATGTCGACGACGATAATAGCGGTGCGCGCGAGATCGAGCGTGACGAGCTTGCCGTCTGCCTGCACCGTGATCGGCCGCGGTGACGCCGGCTGCCGCACCAGATTGGCGCGAGTCTCCGAGACGGACCAGCGATTGCGCGCGCTTGAGCCCAACGGCCGCAGACCTTCGTCGTCCTTGCTGTAGTTCGGTGCAACATTCATGGCTTGCCACCTTGCAAGATGCGGATATCGTCGGCCTCGAGCTCGACGCGTTCGCCGCCGCGGATCAGTTCCGCAAAGCCCTCGTTCGGCGTCATCACCGTGAGCGTGTAGAGTTTTTCAGTGCCGGTGTTCTCGATCACGTGCTCGGAGCCGGGGTGCAGCAGCAGCGAGTCGCCCTTCTTGATCGGCAGCGTCTTGCCGTCGCAGCGGGCGACGCCCTCGCCGTGCAGCACATGAAAGAATTCGTGCGCCGCGGAGTGTTCATTCGGCGGCGTGGCGCCGCCGGTCCTGAAGATTTCGATGACGAAGATATTGTCGATCTTGTCGGTCTCTTCGTCGAAAAGCATCACGAAATAGTTGGTATCCGCCGGCGAAATACGGAACGCCTTCGCCTTCGCAAGGTCTGCAACGCTGAATGCCATGACAACTCCTTCGATCTCTAGCTCGGCTAGGGCCTGTCGAATGCCGTGCGCGCGACGATACGCGACAGCGGATAGCGGCTGATCTCGTCAATCAGGGCCAGCAGCCGTGTGGCCGCGCGCTCCACGGTCAACTTGCCAAGATCGGCTGTCGCCTTGGTTGCGTCGCCGCAGGCTCCCTTGGGATTGAGGTCCTGGGTCTGCCAGCCGAAGCTGGCAGCCCCCTCCGGGCCCAGCATCTCGGACTCGCGCTCAATCTGGACCGACAGGGGGACAAAGTTTTCGGCGCGGTTCATCTCGACGAGGTCGGGATGCAGATGCAGCATCACGCTGGTTTCGCTTTGACCGCCGTGAATACCATGTCTGTTTTCGCCGGCTTCGAACAGGTCATCCATGTCGATCAACCGCGGCCACATCGCCGATGCGGCAAACATGCCGAGCTTGACGCGCAAGTCCCGGCAAACGATCTCGAGCAGTTGCGGCTGACCGCCATGCGAGTTCAGGAACAGGATTTTGCGAATGCCTGCGCGATGCACGCTTTCACCGAGTTCATACCAAATCCGCGCCAAGGTCTCGTACGACAAGGTCAGGGTGCCGGGAAATGCCAAATGTTCGTCCGACTTGCCGACCGGCATCATCGGCAAGACGAGCGCGGGGCAGTCGGCCGGCATCAGTTCGACCGCGCGCGCGACAATACCTGCATTGATCGCTGCATCGACACGGACCGGGAGGTGAGGCCCGTGCTGTTCGACGGCGCCGACCGGAAGGATCGCCACAACGCGCTCTGCGTCAAAATTGGCGAAATCTTGCGTGGTCAGATCCCACCACCAATGCGATTTAAGGACCATGCGTGAATAGCCTCCGGCTGCCATGGCGCGGGGCTTTGAGACCATCCTCACCAAGTTTGTCCGTAAGCGGCGATTGAGCACGCGCAGCCGTCTCTTGAAAGCACTTTGATTCGGCAAGACCGTTGCCTTTTAGGCAACATGAAGCCATCCTGAACCCCAGGATTTTCATGCTCGGTGCCAAGATGCTGCACAGTCGGCTGCTAAATTATGTAGACGAGGTTGCCCGGACGGGATCGATCCGCAAGGCCGCCAGCCACCTCAATGTCGCGGCGTCCGCGATCAGCCGCCAGATCCTGGCGCTGGAAACCCAATTGGGCACACCGCTATTTCAGCGTCTTCCGAAAAAGCTGATCCTGACGGCGGCGGGAGAGGTCCTCATCGGCCATATCCGCCAGACGCTAAAAGAACTAACCCGCGCGCAGGCGAAGATAGAGGAACTGAAGGGGCTGCGGCGCGGCGAGATTACCGTGGCGATGATGAGTGGACTGGCCTCAAATCTCGTTCCGGGAACGGTAAAACAATTCCGCCTCGCCAATCCGCGGGTAAAGCTAATCCTCACCCTTTTCACGACCGGCGAGGAAATTCAGTCTGCGGTGGCAAACGGCGAGGCAGACCTCGGGATCGGGTTCGACTTTACGAAGGATAGCAATCTGAAGGTGCTCGCCCGCGCAGTCGGCAAGTTGGGTGCGGTAATGGCGCCGAGCCATCCGCTGGCGAAGCAAGCCAGCATTCGCCTCAGCGACTGTATGGACTACCCGGTCGTCGTGGCCGACGGCAGCACCGCGATCAGACCCTATTTGGATGCGGCATTCACGCGCGCAGCGCTTGATCTCCAGCCAATTATAGAAACTAACGCAATTGAAATCATGCGACACGCCGCGATCCTGGAAAACGGAATCACGTTCCTCACGCCATTCGATATTGAATTTGAGCGACGTGCCGGCCGCCTCGTCTATGTTAACGTTCGCGAACTCTCGCAGGATAACCAGGCATTGATGCTGATCGGTCATGAGCGAGGCAGCAGCGCAATCGCCAGCGTGCTCGCCGAGATGCTAAAGACTATGATGCGGGAGGCCGCTTCCTAAGGTCCAGCGCATGCTTTGACGACAAGTCTTGACGAAGCTTTCTGCTGACTATTCGTTGGCCCAGGAACAGTGCCGCTTCATTGCTCTCCAACATTGCACGAACAGGTAATGGCTAAGCGCGCCCCATAAGTCACGAGTTCAGAAACTCGATTTCCGATGAACGTCCGCATTGCGCCAGGAGCGGCCATTCCCCTGCGTTTCGCCGAAGGCGATCGCAGCGATCCGATCGCTTTCAGCGGGCAACGCGGCGGCCGGCAGAATTTGCTTTTAGCTGGAAGGGTAAAGGTCGCTGTCGACCTTATGACGCCTCGTGCTTCAAACGCTGGCAACTGATGTCCGCTATCGAGTGCATCGCGGAATCGACGCGATTGACCCAATGTATGGTCCGGCCGCGCGTTGCAAGAGGTTCGACGATCTGGCACATGCGGTCTTGCATCAATGAATCCGGCCTCTGATTGGAGCGTGTTGTGCTCCGGGCCATCATGGATATCAGCGCGCATTCGAGCTGATTAGCGGACAGGCCTCGAAGGGGCCATTCGGGTCACCAGTGTTCGCATGCGCCGGGAAGACCGATCCTCCATCGTCGTCTCATCCTCTCGCAGACCTCGGCGGGTAAGGGGTGTTGGTTACGTCATCGATAGCTCCTCTCCTCACTTTGCGCTGTTCCTTTGTTCGTGCCTGGCGGTCGTTCCTTCGTCCCGGCCTGCGCGCGCAGACGCGCCGCGCGCAAGGGCCGTCAAGGCGCAGCCTGGCAGCGGTAGAGCAAGACGTCAGGACAGCACGACGGCCGGCCTTGACGGCCCTTGCGCGCGGCGGGTCTGCGCGCGCAGGCCGGGACGAAGGAACGACCGCCAGGCACGAACAAAGGAACAGCGCAAAGTGAGGAGAGGAGCTATCGATGACGTAACCAACATCCCTTACCCGCCGAGGTCTGCGAGAGGATGAGACGACGATGGAGGATCGGTCTTCCCGGCGCATGCGAACAATGGTGACCCGAATGGCCCGTTCGAGGCCTGTCCGCTAATCAGCTCGAATGCGCGCTGATATCCATGATGGCCCGCAGCACAACACGCTCCAATCAAAGGCCGGATACATTGATGCAAGACCGCTCACCGCCAGTTCGGCGAAACCACTTGCAACGCACGGCCGGACCATACATCAGGGTCAAACTGAGAAATACTCGGAACGAGCAGATATTTTCCGCTCTTCCGCCGATAACAGACATCCTCGGCGGCCGTTTGGCTAGGCTTAGTTCAGGCGGAAGGGAGTGTTTTCATTCCATATCCAATATTCCACGAATGCCCCTTGGCGAGCGCC
>JAQGKJ010000099.1 GCA_028290165.1 Bradyrhizobium sp.
CTCGATCTGCATCACCGACGATAAAAACGGCGCGGGCCGGAGCAGCACATCGTCGCCGGCGGCACTCGTCATTCGTTCATCCCCGTTTGTTCGATTTCGGTCACTTGACCCCTTATATATCCTTTGCAAGGGTCGGCTGCACGCCGGGAGGATTGAGCTTGGGCATAACCATCACCAACAACTTGAAGCGGCCGGAACCGCAGGCACTGGCGGCGACCATCGAAGCGCTCGCCGCGCGGTTCGGCAACCGGCTGATCACCTCGCAGGCGGTCCGCGACCAGCACGCGCACACCACGACCTGGCTGGCGCCACAGCCGCCCGACGCGGTGGTGATGGCGCAGGAGACATCGGATATCCAGGACGTGGTGCGGATTTGCGCCAAACACGGCGTTCCCGTGATCGCGTTCGGCACCGGCACCTCGCTGGAGGGGCAGGTCAACGCGCCGGCGGGCGGCGTCTGCATCGACCTGCGCGACATGAACAAGGTGCTCGAAGTTCACGCCGAGGATCTGGATTGCGTGATCCAGCCCGGCGTCACCCGCAAGGCGCTGAACGAGCATTTGCGCGACCAGGGTGTGTTCTTCCCGATCGACCCTGGCGCCGATGCGTCGCTGGGCGGCATGGCCTCGACTCGCGCCTCCGGGACCAATGCGGTGCGCTACGGCACCATGCGCGACAACGTGCTGGCGCTCAAAGTGGTACGCGGCGACGGCGAGATCATCACCACAGGCACGCGGGCGAAGAAATCCTCGGCCGGCTACGACCTGACCCATCTGTTCGTCGGCGCCGAAGGCACGCTCGGGATTATCTGCGAACTGACGATCAAGTTGCGAGGGATTCCCGAGACCATTGCGGCCGCGGCCTGTTCGTTCGAAACCGTGCGCGGCGCCTGCCAGGCGACCATTCTGGCGATCCAGACCGGCATTCCCGTGGCGCGGATCGAATTGCTTAACGCCGCGCAGGTGCGCGCCTGCAATTCCTATTCAAAACTGTCGCTGCCGGAGACCCCACTGCTTCTGCTTGAATTCCACGGCAGCGAGAACGAGGTCGCCGAGCAATCCAGGAATTTTCGCGAGATCGCCAAAGAATGCGGCGGCGGTGATTTCTCGTGGACCACGAGGCCCGAAGATCGCTCGAAACTCTGGCAGGCGCGACACGACGCCTATTGGGCGGTCAAGGCGTTGCGCGCGGGCGCCGGCGTGGTGGCGACCGATGTCTGCGTGCCGATTTCCCGGCTTGCCGACTGCGTGACCGAGACCGAGGAAGATCTGGAGCGTCTCAATCTCCTGTCGCCGATTGTCGGCCAGGTCGGCGACGGCAATTTCCACTGCTCGCTGGTGTGCGACGTGGACAACCGCGACGAGATGGCACGTGGCGAGGACTTCATGCATCGGCTGGTCGAACGGGCGCAGGCGATGGGCGGCACCTGCACCGGCGAGCACGGTATCGGGCAGGGCAAGCAGAAATACCTCAAGGGCGAACTCGGCCCGGAGGCGATCGACGCCATGCGGGCGGTGAAGCAGGCGCTCGATCCACAGAATATTTTCAACCCCGGAAAGATCTTGCCGGCGGTGTAGGGCCGCTGCGGGGGCGGACGGGTGCCGCGTCGGCCGGAAGCTCTGGACAAGGCGTCCACATCAGGCTCAAATTTGACTTGCCAGGCGAGATTTCGGCCACACGCCGAAAATGACGATAGCGGACGCCCGCAGCAACGACGGCGCCGCAATGGGAAACAAACGGGAGCACTACATGGCCATTTCACGTCGTGACGTTTTATTGGGCAGCGCGGGCGCACTCGGCACCGCAGCATTTTCATTTCCAAATCCTGCCATCGCCCAGTCCGAGCCCATCAAGATCGGCTTCCTGGCCGCGATGACCGGGCCGAGCTCGGCACCGACCATCGGCTTCAACCGCGGCGTGGTCTTTGCGGTCGACGCCATCAACGCCGCGGGCGGCGTCAAGGGCCGCAAGCTCGAGGTCGTCACCCGCGATACCCAAGGCGATCCGACCAAGGCCGTGAACGCCACGCAGGAATTGATCAGCCAGGCCAAGGTCCACGCGATCTGGGGGCCGTTCAATTCGGGCGAGGCGCTGGCCACCACGCCGATCATGGCGCGCGCCAAGATCGCGAACCTTCACCCGTGCGTGGTTGAAAGCCTGATCGATCCCGCGAAATTCCCCAATGCGTTCCGCCTGGCGCCGTCCAACAGCCAATGGGATGACGCCGTCCGCAATTACTGCCTCAATATTCTCAAGGTGAAAAAGGTTGCCGTGATCGGCGACACCACGGGCTACGGCGTGACCGCGCTCGGCGCGTCGGTGGCGGCCTTCAAGAAAGACGGTGCCGATGTGGTCTACCAGGCCAACATCGATTCGACCCAGCCCGACATGACGCCGGACATGCTGCGCGCCAAAAACGCAGGCGCTGAGGTGATCGTGGTCTGGAGCGTCTCGACCGGTATGGAAGCGCGGATGTTCAACACCCGCGCGGCGATGAACTGGGAAGTTTCGTTCGTCGGTCATCCGTCGATGGCATCGGGCGAACTCGCCGGCCTGGTCGAAAAACCCGCCAACTGGAAAAAGGTCTACGCCATCGGCTACAAGAGCTGCAGTTACGATGCCGCCGGCAAATTGCCCGCGAAGAGCCAGGATCTGGTCGACCGTCTGCTCAAGGCCAACGTCGCGGTCAACGATACCCTGCTGTGGTGGATCGCCGGCGGCGTCGATGCGATCGAGCTGATCGCCAAGGGTGTCGCCGAAAGCGGATCGACCGAAAGCGAAGGCCTCATCAAATACTGGAACACGCTGTCGAAATATCCGGGCTATTTCGGCAACTACACCTTCACGCCGGTCCAGCATAACGGCTATCCGACCGAGGAGATCGTGATGTCGGAGGCATCGACCGCCAAGAACGGCACCTTCGCGCTGGCGCCCGGATACTCATAAGAGCGGCGGAGCGCGCGGCCAATGCTCGCCTCCATTCTCGCATCTGGTCTGGCGGCGGGCGCGATCTACGCGCTGGTCGGCGTCACCTACAATACGATGTTCTCGGCATCGCGGGTGATGAGCTTCACCGCAGGCCAGCTTGCGATGCTTGGCGGCGTATTCGGATCGATGTTCATGCTGAAGCTGGGCATGCCGATCATCTTAGGCTTCCTGCTGACGCTAATCGGATGTGCGCTGATCGGGGTTGTCACCGAATTCGTCGCGGTGCGGCCGGTGTTGAAAAGCCTCGATCAGCATCTCTATGTGCTCTCCACGCTGGCGCTGGCCTTGATGATCCAGCAGGTGGCGGCGATCAAATGGGGCACCGAACCGCAGCCTTTTCCCCGTCTGGTCGGGTGGGGCAGCGGCGTCTTTGATGAAAAGTTCTGGTTGCCGGTCGCAGCCTGCGCGATCACCATCATCGGCCTCGAATATCTCTATCGCCGCACGCTGGTGGGCCGCGCGTTCCTGGCGATTGCCGAGGATAACTTCGCCGCCCGCGCGCTGGGTCTGCCCGAGCGCAATCTGCGCGTCGCCAGCTACGCGCTCGCCGGGATCATCGGCGGCGTTGCCGGCTTTTCCGGCGGTGAATTGCTGCTGGCGTTCTTCGCCAATGGTGCGCTGTTGAATTTCTACGGCTTTGTGCCGGTGGCGCTCGGCGGCCTCGGCAACAACCGCGGCGCTATCATCGGCGGGCTGGCGCTTGGCCTGTTTCAGCAGGCAGCGAATTTTATGGTCGGAGGCATCTTCTCTTCGGTGGCCGTGTTCACCCTGTTCATCGTCGTGCTGCTGGCGGCGCCGCAAGGCCTGTTCGGCTCGGCCACGGCGCGGAGGGTGTGATGACCGCAGTCACCGCTTCTCCCCCGCGCGGCGAAACGCGCGCCTTGCGCGCGGTGCTGTCGCAGCTTGCGCCGTTTCTCGGCATCTTCGCCCTGGCGATGCTCCTGCCGTTCGTCAGCAACGATTACTGGGCGCTGATCGGCACGCGGGCGGCGATCTACTGGGTGCTGATCTCGGGCCTCAACCTGATCGTTGGCTTCGCCGGACATCTGGCGATCGGCTATGTCGCGCTGCTGACGCTTGGCGCCTACACCACCAGCGTGCTGGTTGCCGGCAATGTCACGCCGCCGCTGCCGGTATTCGCGGCACTGCCGATCGCGGGGTGCGTCGGTGCGGTGTTCGGCGTCATCGTCGGCCTGCCGGCGTTGCGACTGCGCACCTTTTATTTCGCGATGTCGACGCTCGGCTTCGCCACCATCGTCACGCAGATCGCGCTGGCCTGGCAGAGCGTGACCGGCGGCGGCATCGGCATCTCGGGACCGGAATTCCCAGCGCCCTTCAATACCGCCTGGGGCTACTACTATCTCTGCATTGCGTTTGCCGCCTTGTGCACCTGGATGAGCGCCAATGTCGCTCACAGCCGGTTCGGCCGCGCCCTGATCGCGGTCCGCGACGCAGAAGTGGCGGCCGAAGCCAGCGGCATTTCCAAGCCGCGCATGCTGATCGCGATCTTTCTGTTCGCAGGAGCGCTGGCGGCGATCGCCGGCGGGCTGTTCGCGAGCCTGCAAACCTACATCACGCCGGACGCTTTCACTTTCGATCTCTCGGTGCTGTTCTTCATCGCGATCCTGATCGGCGGACGGGGCTCGATCCTCGGCCCGATGCTCGGGACCATCATCCTGACTATCCTGCCGGAGATTGCCGCGCCCTTGGCGGCGTGGTCGACCTTCCTCTACGCGGTGCTGCTGCTGGTGATCGTGCTGGTGATGCCCGGCGGCATCGCCGCGCTGCTGGATTTTCGCAATCGCCGTCCGCTCGCCTCTAACCGCGCCATCGTGCCGCGTCCTGCAACGCTCGGCAGTGTCGTACGCACGAGCGCGGGCGGCAGGACGCTGAGCCTGCGCGGTGTCGCGCTGAGTTTCGGCAGTGTGCTCGCCATCGATGGCCTCGATCTCGACGTCAGGCCCGGCCAGATCCACGGCCTGATCGGCCCCAACGGCAGCGGCAAGACCACGACATTGAACGTGATCTCGGGTTATTACGCCGGCAAGGCCGGGACCATAAAGCTGGGAGCAGAGGTGCTGCCGCCCGGCAGGCCGGCGTTGCGGGCCTTCAGCGGCATCGCCCGCACCTTCCAGACGCCGCGCGTGATCGGCGAGGCCTCGGTGCTGCAGAACGTCATGATCGGCGCCACCATCGAGGGACAGGCGACGTTCGTCGAAGCGCTGCTGGCACTGCCGAGGAACCAGCGCGACGAGCGCAGGCTTGCCGCTAAGGCCCGCGCGCTGCTCGGCGTCGTGGGCCTTGAAATGCTGGCCGAGGTCCGGGCCGATCGGCTGCAGCATAGCGAATTACGTTTTATCGAGATCGCACGCGCGTTGATGCTGGAGCCGGATTTCCTGCTGCTCGACGAACCCGCCGCCGGGCTTTCCAGCGACGAAATCGAACGCCTCGCCGCACTGATCAAGGCGATCGGCGCCCGCGGCATCGGCGTGCTGCTGGTGGAACATCATGCCGACCTGATCTTTGACATCTGCGACCAGATCACCGTGCTCAATCTCGGCCGTACGCTGGCGGCCGGAACGCCCGCGGAAATTCGCATCCACAAGGAGGTCGTCAATGCCTACCTCGGCAGCTGAATCATTGCTCTCCGTCGCCGCGCTGGAGTCCGGCTACGGCAAGATCCGCGTGCTGCATGGTATCGATTTCAAGGTCACGTCGGGCGAGGTCGTGGCGCTGCTCGGCCCCAATGGTGCCGGCAAGACCACGATGCTGCGCGCATTGTCGGGATTGCTGCCGGTCAATGCCGGACATGTGCGCTTCGGCGGCCGCGACATGACCAACGCCACGCCGCGCGAGGCGGCGCGCGCCGGGCTCGTCCACGTCATCGAAGGCCATCGCGTGTTCACCCAGATTTCCGTCACCGATAATCTCCTGCTGGCGGGCTACGACCTGGCACGCGGCGAGCGCATGGCGCGGGTCGAAGAGGCGTTGTCGTTCTTTCCCGAGATCGCCGAGAAACGCCACGAGCGCGGCGGCGCGCTCTCAGGCGGGCAGCAACAAATGTTGACGGTGGCGCAGGGACTGGTGCGCCGCCCAAAACTGTTGATGCTCGATGAGCCGTCGGCCGGCCTGTCGCCGGTGCTGGTCGATCGCGTGCTCGACGTCATCGCCAAGCTGCGCGAACAGGGTACCGCGGTGCTGCTGGTCGAGCAATTGCTGGAAAAGGCGCTTGCCGCCGCCGACCGCGTCTACGCGCTGGTGCAGGGACATATCGTGCTGGAAGCGCCAACCAGCGAAGCCAACCTGCCGCAGCGGCTCGAGCGCGCCTACTTCGGACATGAAAGCCACGTGGCGGTCGGGTGACGGTATTACGTTGAAAGTCTTGCTGACCCATACGCCCCAGGCCCGCCGCCAGTATTATGGCGAGCGCAGCCTGAGCGGGCTGCAGGCTCTGACGCAGGTCGTGCTGCACGAAGCCGACGACGCGCTGGATGCGGCCGCCCTGATCGAGGCGGCGCGCGATGCCGATATCATCGTGGCCGACCGTTTGACGGAAGGGCCCGGCGAGATCTTTCGGCAGCTGCCAAAATTGCGCGCCTTCGTTCGTTGCGCGGTCGATATCCGCAACATCGATGTCGAGGCTGCGTCGGCGGCGGGTGTGCTGGTGACACGGGCCGGGCCCGGCTTCGTGCAATCGGTGGCGGAACTAGCGCTCGGCTTTCTGGTCGACCTGTCGCGCGGAATTTCGCGGGCGACCGCGGAGTACCATGCCGGAAGGCTGCCCGAGGTGGTGATGCGGCGGCAGCTCGCCGGCAGCCGACTCGGCATCATCGGTTACGGCAGCATCGGGCAATACTTGGCTCCGATCGGCATCGCGCTGGGCATGGAGGTTGTGGTTGCCGATCCCTTTGCGACCGTGAACGACGCGCGTATCAAGCATGTGTCGCTCGAACAGCTTCTCGACCGCTCCGACTACGTTGTGTGCCTGGCAATCGCCAATGAACAGACCGAAAATCTGATCGGGCAGGCAGCCCTGGCGCGCATGCGGCCGCACGCGTTTCTCATCAACCTTTCCCGCGGCAATCTGGTCGACGAGGCCGCATTGACTGCCGCGCTGCGCGACAACCGCATTGCCGGAGCGGCGATCGATGTAGGCCGCGCCCGCGATCAGATGCCGACACCGGAGCTGGCGAGCCTGCCAAATGTTATTGCGACGCCGCATATCGGCGGCTTGACTCCGCCGGCGCTCGAAAGCCAGTCGCTCGAAACGGTTCGTCAGGTCGAGGCAATCATCCATGGCAGAGTTCCGATCGGCGCCGTTAACGCCGAGCATTGGACGCGCCGTGTGTGAGCTATCTCACCTACTCTTGCCAACACTAGGGTTATCGGTAACCCTGCCGCCTGCTAGTGTTCACTTGTTTCAGCGGTAACGATAGCTTCATCGAGGTTTCCAGAATGAAAAGCATATTTGCCGCGATCGTTGGTCTCGTTGGTTTCACCGGATTGGCCGCAGCGCAGACGCCGGTCGCCGTCGTCGAAGACGTGCAGGGCAAGGTCACCGGCGTCGAGTTCATGGACTATGTCGCTCCCGGAAAAGTCATCAAGCTTGGGCCGGGCGGCGTAGTGGTGCTCGGTTACATGAAGTCCTGCTGGCGCGAAACCATCACTGGAATCGGGACGGTGATCGTAGGCGCCGAAGAGAGCATGGTCCATCTCGGCGAGGTCAAGGCCGGCAAGGTACAATGCGACTCCAGCCAAACGCAGTCGATCACGCGTGAAGTCGGCGAAAGCGCCGCGACGGTGGTGCGCAGCATCAACGAGGCCAAGCGCCTGGCGGCGCCGCAGCTAACGCTCTACGGCCTTTCGCCGCTGGTCGAGACCACTGCCCGCGGCAAGCTGGTCATTGAAAGGCTCGATATGAAGGGCGAGCGGTATGATGCGGACCTCACCGCGGCGTCCGTCACGCGGGGCAAGTTCTACGACTTTGCCAAGACCGGCACGGCGTTGAAGCCGGGTGGCACCTATGCGGCAAGCCTGGGATCAAAGCGGACGGTCTTCCTGGTCGATCGTCAGGCCGAAGCCGGCACGAGCCCGATCATCGGCCGCCTGGTGCGCCTGGATTAGAAGAGCAAGTTCGACAGCCCGGACCCGCTATGGGCAGCGTCATCAGGCGAGATGCAGTCGCGATCATTCTCGTCGCTCTGGTCTGCGGCCTGGTTCCCGCGCTGCCTCCGTTTAACCTCAGCCATGGCTGGTCGATCGACGCGCTCACCGCGTTGCGTTGGGTGGCGTTCGGCGCGCGCCGCGATCCCGCCTCTACCCCGGTCGCGGTGATCGCGATCGACGAGGAGACCTACGAAACTCAGCCCTTCAAGGGGTCGCCGACCCCGACCTGGACCACGGAAATCGGCCGGGTCCTCAATGCGGTGATCGGCG
>JAQGKJ010000791.1 GCA_028290165.1 Bradyrhizobium sp.
TGCTGGATTATTTCAGCGCCAACAACGTACCCACCCGCGCCTTCGATACCGAATCCCCGCGCGGCACGCTGAAACGGTTCCATCCTGAGCTCACCGAAATCGTCGATATGACGACGACGTCGGACCAGATGAAGATTTTCGATACGCTGAACTCGTCAGCCCCCTCCGTCACCGTGATCGACGTCCGCGCCGGCCTGTTGTCGCCGGCGCTGGCCTCGCTTCGCGACATCGGCTTTCTCGACGCCGCCAAATCCGGCCAGATCACGTTCGCCGTGTTCCATATACTGGGCCCCTCGATCGCCTCGCTGGACGAGATCGCGGAAACCGCGAATTTCATGCAAGGCGCGAAATATTTCCTGGTGAAGAATTTCATCAACAACACCAGCTTCTTCGAATGGGACCAGGCGACCTACAATTCCTATTTCCACCGCATCAAGGACGCCACCGAGCTCACCATCCCCAAACTCAACGAGATGGCCTACGAGCAAGTCGAGGTCGCCTCGGTTCCCTTCCTCAGATTCGTCGCCAACAAGGGCACCCACGACGAGGCCGCGAACTATTCGTTCGTGCTGCGCGGCTACGTCCGGCACTGGCTGGCCAACGTCTGGAGCGAGTTCGACCGCATCAAGCTGACCGACCTGGTCGGCTCGGGCAAACCGAGCTCCCGCGGTGGTGAAAAATAATTGCTTGCCGAATGCTAATTGGCTGGATTAGCCGCCGGATTCCCCTGATATAGCGCGTGATGCGTACCACGCCCGTCTTCATCATCTGCTCGCCCCGCCCGCTGGTCGGCAAGACGCTGATCGCGCGGCTGATGAGCGAGTTCCTGCTACTCAAGCACGGCGCGGTCAACGCATTCGACATCAACCTGAAAGAGCCGTCGCTGCTGGAATATTTGCCGAAGATCACCGAGACCGCCGAGGTCGACGATACCTTCGGCAAAATGCAACTGATGGACCGCCTGATCGTCAATGACGCGATTGCCAAGGTAATCGATCTCGGCTTTCACGCCTTCGACGAATTCTTCAAGATGTCCGAGGAAATCGGATTCATGAAGGAGGCGGCGCGGCGCGGCGTCTCCCCGGTGATCCTGTTCGTCGCCGATACCGACCGTGCCTCGGCGCGCGGCTATGCCATGCTGCAGCAGCAGATCCCGCCGATCGCGCTTATCGCCATCGACAACGAATATGTGGTCCGCGGCGAACTGCCGGCGGCCATGGCCCAGGGCCGAGTCCTGCGCATCGCCGCACTTCCGGTGTTCCTGAAGACCTACATCGACCGGCTGACCTTCTCGTTCACCAGCTATCTGCGCAACGAGAAGGATACTTCGACCGAGCTGCACCAATGGATCCGCGAGAATTACTTCAGCTTCCGCGAGCTGGAGCTGAGCTTGATCTTGCAGCAGTCGTAGACGTCGTCCCTGCGAAAGCATGCTTTCGCAGGGACGACGTGCGGAGGACGCGCGATGAAAAACCTCAATGCCCGTCGAATGCCATCAGCGTTCGCACCGGCACGTCCATCGCCCGTAATTTTGCGGCGCCGCCTAAGTCCGGCAGGTCGATGATGAAGCAGGCTGCAACCACATTGGCGCCGATCTGGCGCAGCAGTTTCACCGCGCCCTCCGCGGTGCCGCCGGTGGCGATCAGGTCGTCCACCAGGATGACGCGCTCGCCGGGACGAACGGCGTCGGCATGCATCTCCATTTCGTCGAGACCGTATTCCAGCGAGTAGGCGATGCGCACGGTGGTATGCGGCAGCTTGCCCTTCTTGCGGATCGGCACGAAGCCGGCGGAAGCCTGATGCGCGACCGCACCGCCGAGAATGAAGCCGCGCGCCTCGATGCCGGCGACCTTGTCGATCTTGTTACCCGCCCATGGCTGCACCAGCTCATCGACGGCGCGGCGGAAGGCGCGCGCGTCCGCCAGCAGCGTGGTGATGTCGCGAAACAGGACGCCCGGTTTCGGATAATCCGGAATGGTGCGGATGGCGGCCTTCAGATCATACTCAAAAGTCATCGGGGTCTCTCTTTCGGCAATCTTCAAGTGACCGGCGCGCCAAGTCGGAACGCGTTCTCCACGATGCGCAGGCCCACCTCGCCGCCGAGCGACATCAGCGATTCCGGGTGAAACTGCACGCCGCCGACCGGCAGGGTCTTGTGCTCGATCGCCATGGCAACGCCGTCCTCGGTACTGGCCGTTACCGATAGCACGTCCGGCATGCTGTCGCGCTCGACAAAAAGCGAATGATAGCGGCCGATCACGATTTCATTGGGAAGGTTTCCCATCAACCGCCCGCCACGCACCTGAATGCGTGACGGCCGGCCATGCGACGGCTGGCCGAGCTGGCCGAGCTGGCCCCCAAAGTATTCGCCGATCGCCTGCACGCCCAGGCAGACGCCGAAGATCGGCAGTTTTTTGCCAAGCGCGGCATCGATGGTCTTTGCAATCCCAAAATCTTCCGGCCGGCCTGGACCCGGCGACAGCACCAAAAGATCCCAGTTCTTCTGCTTCAGCATTTCCAGCGCATGGACGTGTCTGACCACGGTGACATCAGCGCCGACCTGGCGGAAATAATCCGCCAGCATATGGACGAAACTGTCGTCATGATCGATCAGCAGCACCTGTTTGCCCGAACCCGTGGCATCCGGTGCAAACGCGGACAACGGTTTTGGGGGATCGCCGCGCAGCGCCTGAAACAGCGCCGCCGCCTTGACCTGGCATTCGCGGTCCTCGGCGGCGGGGTCGGAATCAAACAGGCAGGTGGCGCCGACCCGCACCTCGGCAAGGCCGTCCTTCATCCGGATGGTGCGGATCGTCAGCCCGGTGTTGATGCTGCCGTCGAAATTCACAGCGCCGATCGCGCCGGCATACCAGCGCCGCGACGAACGTTCATTATCCTCGACGAACTGCATCGCCCACAATTTCGGCGCCCCCGTGACCGTCACCGCACAGGCGAGGGTCAGGAAGGCATCGAGCGAATCAAAACCCGGCCGCAACATCCCCTCGACATGATCGACGGTGTGAAACAGTTTTGAATAGGTCTCGAACTGCCGCCGCGCCAGCACTTTGATGGTGCCCGGCACGCAGACCCGCGCCTTGTCGTTGCGGTCGACGTCGGTGCACATGTTGAGTTCGAATTCGTCTTTCTCGGAATTCAATAATTGCCTGATCTGCTCGGCATCGCCGATCGCATCGACACCGCGCGCGATGGTACCGGAGATCGGGCAGGTCTCGACCCGCCTGCCGTCGGAACGCACGAACATCTCGGGCGAGGCCGACACCAAAAATTCACCGTCGCCGAGATTCATCAGGGCGCCGTAGGGCGACGGATTGATCCGGCACAGCCGCTGGAACACTTCCGCGGGGGTGCGCTCGCAGGGCTCGGCGAACAATTGTCCCGGCACCGCCTCGAACAGATCGCCGCGCGCAAAGGCCGCGCGCGCGGTCTCGACCGTCGCCTGATATTCACCGGGCGCGTGGTCGGAAAATCCCTGCCGCGGCGTTTTGGCGTAGACGCTTTCCGGTGTCTCGCGCGGCAGGCCTTCGGTGGATTTGCCCTTCCAGGCAAAGTCGTAGCTCAAGACCACGCCGCGCCCGGTAGCGCGGTCATAGGCCAGCAGGCGATCGGGAACGTAGAGCACGATGTCGCGCTGGTCGGGCTCCCGCGCGCGCTTCTGCACGAGGTCCTCGATCTGGAACACCAGATCGGAGGCAAAGGCGCCGAACAACCCGCGCAACGGATCGTCATTGGCGCCGAACGCCTTGACGAGGTCGCGCACCAGCGACATCACGCTGGCGCGGCGGGTGCGCTGGTCTTCGT
>JAQGKJ010000801.1 GCA_028290165.1 Bradyrhizobium sp.
GCGGCCTGCCAGCCGGTCGGGAGAATATCTCCCAGGAAAAGCACCTGCTCGTCAGGAATACCGTCGGGCACCTTGATATGAGTCGCATCCGCGAAGGGAACGCGCACATATTCGGCCTGGCCGCCAGGGTAGCCCCCGGTTAAGTGAGTGTATCCGAACAGTCCAGCTGCCGCGTGGCCCAAGACCTTCTCGGCCAGGTGCTTTTTGCGGTTCGTCGTCTCGCAAATTGAGAATTTGCCACGTCTACACTGTTCGCATTCGCCACAGATAATCGTAAATGGTACGACGACCCGATCACCCTTTTTGAGCTTGCCGTTTACGCCGCTCCCGACTTCAACGACCTCTCCCATCATTTCATGACCCATGATGTCCCCCGGGAGCATTGCCGGGATGAAATTATGGAACAGATGAAGATCGGAGCCGCAAATCGCGCAACTGGTCACCTGGACGATAGCGTCGCGTGGGTCTTCAATCTCCGGATCCGTGACGGTATCGCATCGGATATCCTCCTTGCCGTGCCAAACGAGAGCTCGCATGCTAATTCTCCAGGTTCACTCACAAGGCGGCTTCAGCAGCCTTATTCCTCAACTTAGACGGCTAAGCGAGGGTGGTTTGCAACACGGCCACCTCGGCACATTTGTTGAAATGCCCCTGAATGCTGATCGTTGCATTGATGATGAGCAATTTTTCAATAATAGATGACCGCCGCTCCTGTACGGGCCTCATCCGCAAGCCGCTGCGCAAGATCGGCGTAATGCTGTTGCACGACCTCGAGCGCCGCTTCTTTGGCTCTTTGGCGAGTTGCCGGGATCGATCAGTCCAGGGAGGCCTATCGTGAGGTCTCCGAGGTTTACGGCGCCTGACAAGCGAGACGAGGTCCTCGCGGAATTCCAGGCTCGACGCGCGGCTGCGTGAGGATGGCTGGCTCTCCGTGCTCGGGCTGCCGCCTCCGGTCGTGTTGGTCACGACCGAAGACTGGAACCGCCTGACCGACAAGGCACTCGCTTTTGCGCTGAGCCTCTCGCCGGACGTCATCGCCGTGCACCTGACGAAGGTCCATCCCGACGAGGACGAACAGAAAGAGGCGCGGATGCGCGGGCAATAGGAAGAGGATGTCGAGCGGCCGGCCCGCGAGACGGGACTCCGCCCACCGAGGCTAGTCATGATTCAAGCGCCTTATCGTGGTTTCCAAGGTCCGGCGCTGAAATTGATCGAAAGGCTCGAGGCAGAGTATCCCCGCGGACGATCGCCGTGCTCATTCCAGAGGTGGTGAAGCGCCACTGGTGGCAGCACCTGCTCCACAGCCACCGCGCGCGGCGCCTCGCGAACTCACTGCTTCTCTATAGCGGCTCGCGTCTGGCCGTCATGATCGTACCCTGGTATCTCAATGAGCCGAGGATCGAGGAGGCGGTCGATCCAGAGGAGGCGGTTCCGCCCGAAAAGCTCCAGGCCGCGGGCGACAAGCCCGGCGGAGGCAGGAGCTGAAGTTTCAGAGATGCTGTTCCAAAGACGCCACCAAGTCCCCAGCCTTCAAGGTGGCGATAGGCTTCACGAACGGGCTTTTGCAGCCATTTGGCTTGCATGTCTTTCATGGAGTGCCGATCTTGCGCCGAAATAGAAACGGCAGAAGAATTCGCACGTTGCGCGCACCCGTTAAGCGATCAGCTTTGTTATGGGGACAAAATGCCCATTCGCCCTTTCCAATTGAAGGCCACGCTTGATTGGCCAACAACAGAAGAGAAAGAGGGCGGTGAACAAATCGGCGGTGACAACGCACGTAAGGGCGGTGAAGAAGCGAACCTACCGAAAGAGAAAAACTGATGGGCAAAACGACCTGGGCCGGCGCATTTGTCTTTCCGGGATGGTCCCTGAGAGCCCTTAACTTTTGATCCTTTCTTTCTTCCCGGTTTTTTCATCGCCGCCCTTTCCTCTTCTCTTTCTTGCGATTGGTGAAGCGCGCGTTGCCCAATCCGGTGCCGATGGTCAAGACGCCCCAGCGCTCCACGTCCTGCGTGAACGGCACCTCGGAAAGACCCTGCACCACGCCATCATTGTGCATCAGCACCGCGGTTTCATGGTCGCCGATGAGCGGAATCGCCTCGAACAGCCGCGCAGGCAGGTTGAACTTGCTGCTCTCCCAATTGCCCGGCAGGTTCTGCGCGCCTTTCTCGATCGTACCGTCCTCGTTGATCACACCGGGACACGCGATCCCAATAAAGGGCGCAAGCTTCAGGCCCTCGGCGTCGGCTTCGCTAATCAGGCGCTTCAGCATCTTGACCAGGCGCTTGACGGTGCCTTCCCGCGTCGGCTCATCATCGGCATGGCGCCAGAGTTCTGACTTCCAGACCGCCGCCTTCGACAAATCGGGCGCTTTTTTCAAGCGGGTCTCGACCACGCCGCAGCGTATATTGGTGCCGCCGATATCGACCGCGAGGATGCTGTCATGGCCCTCGAAAATCCACGACGGTGCCAGATGCAGGCAGCCGATCAGGCCTGCGTCATCGGGATGAAAACGGATCGGCACCATATCGGCCTTGAAGCCTTTGGCCTTGAGAATGATATCGGTGCGCGCGATCGCAAGCTCGCCGGTGCGGCTCTCGCGAAAGCCGCCACCGACCACGATGCGTTCGGTATCGGCCCAGGCCTTGGTCTTGAGAAATCGCCGCGTTACATAGGCCAGTTCCTGCGCGAATTCCTCGATCGCGCCGAGCACCAAAGCGGCGGCGTGGATATCGTCACTCATCAGCGCCTCATCGAGCTTGCTCTTGCCGATGGCCCCAGCGGATTTGTTGCCGAGAGGATCCTCGCCGCTTTTCTTTAACGGCTTGCGTAGCGTGTCCAGAATTTTGCGGAATGCGCCCTTGCTGGTCCGGTCGCCGAGAAGGCCGTCCTTGTCCCTTAGTTCGAGATTGTAGCTGTCTACGTCTACCGACGGCAAGCGGGTGGCGCCGTGCCGGGCGATGCCCGTTGTCGTTAGGATATCTTCAGCCATTTTGCCCCTTCCCGGTCCGCTGCAACACCTCCGAGAGTCGGTCCAAATTAGCATCGCCGAGTTTGAATTTTCGTTGAAGGCTTTATCGGCTACTTGTAAGGAGGCAAGCCGCTCGACAAGGCATCTAAGTGTCGGAGGCCTTATCCCGCAATATGAATTTGTGGAACCTGCTGATTTTCCCGTCCTTCGTTCTATCCTGGTACAGCAATGCCAGGCGCGACTCTTCAAATTATCTGGTGATCCGACTCTCGTCCCTAGGCGGGAAATCAATTTGGAGGATTCCCGCACGCCCATCTTCTTCAGTTTCTTTCACGGTTGCCGGCACTCCGCCGCGCTCGGTAACCCAGTTCTTGATCGTCCGTGATCTGTGGCGACGTGGCTTTCGCCGGGGCTTTCGCTGTCGCGTTCGCTTTGGCTTTTGCTGTGGCTTTCCCTATGGCTATTGGCGTATCTTGTGCTCATGGTCATACTCCTGAAAGGCTTGGACCAATCTGCAGTTCATAATGACCGGTATTCGTACTAGGTCCCTCGCCGCCGCCGATAATTTACCGCGGCTAATCTATGTTAAGCACCGCCGGGGGAGTTTCGTTCGGCTTCAGTTTTTAATCTCGCTTGGTCGAGCGGGTCCGACCTGCGCCTGACCGAATTCGCCTAGCCGATTCGAAGAAAGCACAAGCCAGAGCCTGTCCGGAACAAAATACTCCGGTTGCACATTATTCGCGGCGCTTGAAAACAAATCGCCGCTCTCTCGCGGCGGAATAGGTCCCTTGCGCCGGCAAACGGAGCAGATGCGTTATGGCGGATATCGACCCCGTTGAGCCGATAATTGACGCGGTGCACCTTTCGATCGACATGCAAATCATCTACGCGCGGGGCGGCGTTTGGGAAACGCCTTCGATGGAACGGGTGGTGCCATCGATTGTCGAGATCACTGCGCGCCACGCGGCGCGGACCGTGTTCACAAGGTTTATAACACCTTTGCACCCAGAGGACCGGCCAGGGCGATGGCGGCATTATTTCCGCAAATGGCACCGCGTTACCCGCGCCGAACTTCCATTTTCTCAACTCGAGCTCTTGCCCGCGCTCAGACGATTTGCTCCTCCGGCTGAGGTCATTGACAAGCCGGCGTATTCAGCATTCGCCGAATCTCCTCTTGCCGCTTTTTTGTCCGAGAGACGCGTCGGCACGCTTGTCGTCACCGGCGCGGAAACCGACGTCTGCGTTCTCGCGACTGTGCTCGATGCCGTTGATCTCGGCTTTCGCGTCGTTGTAGTGGAGGATGCGCTCTGCAGTTCGTCCGATGCCGGCCATGAGGCGCTGATGACGCTGTATCGCAGCCGCTTTTCTGTACAAATCGAACTCATCAAGGCGGTGGATTTGCCGGACTTGTGGCGCGAATCCTAACCCGTCGTGCCCGCCGGTGCCGAATGATGGATTCGAATGACGACACCCTCGTCGGGCCGCGATCGCAATAGTAACTGTCCTAGCCGTGTCGCTGAATCTTCTTGGTTTGAATCCTATGAAGGCGCTCGTCTGGTTAGGCATCGTCCAAGGTTTCTCAGTCCCCATTTGCTTCTAATCATGATGCTGATGACCAACGACCCCAAGATCATGGGAGGTCAGGTGAACAGTGGCCTACAAACATGATCGGACGGATCACGACCCTGGCCACGTACGCGGCAACGACTTGCCTTCTGGCGAGTTGGCTCGCGTCATGACGGTCGCGGTTTTTCGAAGGAGTGTCCGCGAAGCTCATCTCTTAGCCCACTCGGCTTTGCGTTCCACGGAGGCGAGCGTTGGGTGCCGGCGAGAGGTACTTGCTGGCTTCGCGTCGCCGAATTGTAGAGATAGCCGTGCCGCACTCGTGAGAGCAATAAACTGGCTTTTCCTCCCGCTTTGCGGAATAATCCGCACAGTCTGACCCCTACGAGTAAAGCAATGGGCAGAGTCTTTCTCATCATAATTGGACTAAGTAGTCGTCCGTGAAGAACGTTCTATGCGAAGCGCAGCGGCGAGAAGGCACGACGTAAGGTCAACAGCAACAGGGCACGCAAAAACTCCTCGAACCAGCGGCGGAAAAGTAGATGCTCCGGGAACGTCGGTAGCAGCCGAAGATAGCTCTGGCGCAGCTTGACGCCCTCACGTTTGGCCAGTTCGGCCAGCTTCTCGATCGCGCGGTGAGTGAGCCGGGCGGTAACGGCTACGAGACGTAAGCCTGATCCTGGCCTGCGACCGCTGCAAGAAGCATTGATGGAGATTTCCGTGAATGCAGGCGTGATCGAAGCAGCTATCGATCCTAAAACCTAGCCATCAACGCCAGAGACGCCATGCGGTCGGGTGGAAACGTTCAATACCGTTATCGACAGCGGGCCTGCTGGGACGGAAGGCCCTATTCCAGGCCAGTATGTTGGCCTGGCCCATCCACGATACCGGAATCAATATCGTCGACGGCTGGCAGTCTAACGTCGTCCGAAACACCCCGTCCAGCCAAACGGTGACATCTTGATCATCGTTACCTCCCGGCTCGCGGCTCGCGCAGCTCTACATCAGCAGATCGAAAATGCGGAAGCACTTCTGCCAGTGCGCGGTGTACGGACTCTTCAGCCTGCCATCGATGACCTTGAAGGCACGCGCCAGCACTAGGTTCAGCCCGCCAACCACCTCGGGCAGTCGACCCTCGGTTTCTTCGCCGCAAGCGAGGTCCAGCGGAGGCTGCGCGGTAAGTTGATCGAGGATCGGCTGTAGTTCGATCTCCTCGTCGATCTGCCTGAATTGGTGGATGCTTTCCTGCAGGCCCTTTGTGATCGGCAGATCAAATGGCTCGATGATGAGCTGGCCATTGGCCTTTGCAGCCGCTTGGGCTCGCAACAGGAGGTCGTAAATCGTCTGATTGACAAAATCGCTGTAGCGCTTGAGGTCCTGCTTGTTGACATTGAGCCCGGCCGCGATCCGGAAAACTCGTTCGAACTTCGCCACGCCGATGACATGGCTGGTAGGCATCGTGTTTGATTGTACCGCGGCAATCATGGTTTCTGAATCCCTTGGCACCATGTTGCCGCGCATGGGCCGCCGCCCCATTGACGGCTGTCAGATTTGTCCGACATTCTCGGACGGTCGAAAAATCGGGTCATCGTCACGCACACGCCGACTCCATTGCGGGCGACGAGTACCTTGCCCGAGGTCGCATCCGGCGCCCCCGAATTCGATAACCTCTGCGGCGCGGAACAAAGCGCGGGTAAATGGTTGAATCGACATGTGTCCTGTGGCGAGGCGTTCATCGCTTGTAGTATCCGTGTCGCGCGTGCGCGGCTCGCGAAAGTGTGCCATTCCTGGTTCATTGAACCCTGGGACCGCACATTGCGGGGCCACGCGCGGAAGAGGAAGCAGTGGCGTCTCGAGATCAAGGCGGACGGCTACCGGTGATCTGGACATGGCTTTCCGTCATCGTCGTTCTCATCGGCGCGGAATTCAACGCCGAGATAGAGCATCAATCGCAACCCGGATAGGACGGGGTGCGCCAAAGCCGATGGGATCTCACAGCGCTGAAGTGCCGACCGGTAGCCGGCCTCAGTCAAAGCCCGAAGCCTCAGCCGCAACCAGCGCGAGCGGCAAAGAAAGGGCAATCGAGAATGAAAATCAATCATGTCGCGCATGTCGCGGACCCCATATTTGCATTGATGGCTATCAATTTCGGTCAAGTTTCTTTTGTGTTCCAGTTTGGCTGAAACGATTGCGGCTCACCGTTTGAATTAGCGAAACCGTGTGATCAGTGGAACGCGGCGCGAAGGCCCGGATTGATCAGAAGACGGCCAAGGAGGACGCTATGGCAAAAGAGCAGGACCGAGCACGGAACAAGGGCCTGAGTGCGACCCCGCATACCAAGGGAGATGCTCCACAGCACCGAGGCGGCGATGCGGCGCGCAAAGCACAGCGCTGGGGCGGTGGCAACAAGGCGAGTAAAGGGCCGGTCACCAAAACCGACCGAAGAAATCAGAACTCGAGTGCGAAAAGTTAAACACAATGCACACAGCTCCTGGTATTGGCGGCAGGTCCATTTGATGAGCTCGATCTACTCTGAAAAGCGATTGCGGTAGAGCGCCATCAGCGCATCGTGGCCGGCGTAAGACGAACTACATAGGGCCCTTTACTATAACGACCCAAAAGTCGAGATCGATCGCAATCAAGTACAGTTGCGAGTCGCAGACACCTGTTTCGGAGCCGGTGATTACAACTGTGCTGATATTGTTCTGCGACAGAAAGAAATGACGCAAGTGGGGATTCGGTAAACGCCGAATAAGCCGGCTTATCGACAACCTTAGCCGGAGGAACAAACCGCGCGAGTGCCGGAATAAGGTCCAGCTCGGACAAAGGAAGTTCCGCACGGGTAGTGCATTTCCATTCACTGCCAGCGGCCGGGCCTGTCATAGGCGTACATGGGCGTAACAAAGCGGGTGAACATAGTTCGCGGGTTGTACCGCCCGTTATCTCCTAACCGACCGCAGCACGCGCACCATACATGGTGTAAGCCAAATACCGCCCGCCGCAAAGATGTTGTGCATGTCGGCGCAGATATGCACCGCGTCTGTTATTGCTTCGAGAACCCCAGTATCGCTCATGGCCCATCAGTTCTTTCGTGCGGGAAAGAGGTGGAAACATGCTTCTCATTTTCGGAGTAGCAGGTCCTGCTGCACTTGGGGTTTCAGTACTTTTTCGGATTCCCGAAAACGGCGATGGTGCGTTAACAGTGCGGCGGACTGTGCTCGCAACTTTGCTGGCCAGGCGCTTACTGCGATCGCCCAGCAGGTGGCCCGCGCCAGGGCAAGTTGAATGTGTTTTCAACCTGCGCAGCTATTTCGAAAATAGCCCCGGTCTTTATTGCAAGGCTAAGCTTAAGTGTGACCATACGGAAGTTTGGAAGTCTTAAAAGATCACAAGCTCACGCGGGAACACTTTTGCTGCTGGAGGCTTGG